>JBOGOP010000069.1:0-21048 GCA_050747225.1 Pyrinomonadaceae bacterium | reverse complement strand
GGCCTTCACTACAATCTCACCACTCCCTGTACCCAAAGCCTTATCAGCGGCGTTGATTTTGGCGCCCAGATCCTGGCCAGGGAAATCCTTCGCATTCACAACCCGGGCTTGTTGCCGCTGTGTGGGGGCAGCCGCCGCAAAACCGGCGATGGCCGCGATCACGCCAACCGCGAAGGTTAAGCTAAGCAGTATCAGTTTTCGTGTTTCGGCGGATTTGTTAGTTGATTTTTCGAACCTGGAATTCCTCTGCATGATCTTTTTCCCCCAACTAAATTAGGCTTTTCAGTGACCTTCCTGCAATATTCGTTAACTCACCGGCGCAGCGCGTGAGTGACGTTTATCTTAGATGCTGGTTTTCCCAAAATCCTTATTGGAACCTCACAACATTTTTTCGTAGATTGCGCGGGTCGGAATGCCTCTCGGAACCGGTGTCTTGATGAGATTGAGTGCGGGGTGACGGTCGCAACGCTGGCGGCATTATCACCAATGGACGACAACCAAAACACCTTCCTTCAATCAAGCTTGAACTGCCTGCGCCAGTCGTTGGTTTCTACAAAAGCGGGCTGTGTCTGCTTATCAAGAACGCAGGTTTCCAACACCAGGAAATCCATTTCGGTTCTCATGAAGCAACGATAGCTGTCCTCGGGTGTACAAACGATCGGTTCGCCGCGCACGTTGAAGCTGGTGTTCACCACAACGGGACACCCTGTCTTTTGGCGGAAGGCTTCCATTATCTCCCAGTATAGTGGGTTGGTCTCATGTCTGACCGTCTGAATACGCGCCGAATAGTCGACGTGAGTGACGGCCGGGATTTCCGATCTCTTGACGTTTAACTTTTCAATACCCCACAGCGCTTCTTCAGCGGTCGACATCTTTCGACGTTGCGACTCGGCGACGTCAGCAACCAGCAACATGTAGGGACTGTCAGCATCCAACTCAAACCAGTCGGCGACTTGCTCTCGTAAGACGCTCGGCGCAAATGGACGAAAACTCTCGCGATACTTGATCTTCAAGTTCATCACCGACTGCATCTCCGTTGAACGTGGATCGCCAATAATGCTGCGGCCGCCGAGCGCGCGCGGGCCAAATTCCATGCGTCCCTGGTGCAGACCGATTATTTTTCCGGCGGCCAGCAAATCCGCTACCACTGCCGGCAATTCCTCTCGCGAATATTTCCGGTAAGGCCACGGTCGCGACTGCAAAAGTTTTTCGATCTGCTCTTCGGTGTGTCGCGGACCAAGGTATGAACCTTTCATGCCGTCTGCGTAGGCGGGAAGCGCATTATCGCCGCTCCTGTGACGCTCGCTCGCAACCTGTTTCGGCTGCCAGGTTCCGGCGGCCTCGGGGCTTATCCGTGTATTTCCCAAATAGCGGTGCCAGATTGCCAGCGCGATTCCCAGCGCTCCTCCTGCATCTCCAGCAGCGGGTTGGATCCAAATATCTTCGAAGGGTACCTCACGCAAGACTCGACCATTGGCTACGCAATTCAAGGCTACGCCGCCCGCCATACAAAGCCTCTTAATTCCCGTTTCTTTGTAGGCAAAGTTGGTCATCTTCAGCATCACTTCTTCCGTGATCACCTGGATGCTGCGCGCCAGATCCATTTCCTTCTGCGTGATTCGCGACTCCGGCTTTCGCGCCGCGCCGCCAAAGAGTTTGTCGAAAGCACTATTTGTCATGCGCAGCCCCTGGGAATAACTGAAATACTCGTGGTTCATTTTGAGACTGCCGTCATCCCGAACTTCAAGCAGTTTGTCTTTAATTACGGCGACGTACTTCGGTTCACCATAAGGAGCGAGCCCCATCACTTTGTATTCGCCACTATTGACTTTGAATCCGGTGTAGTAAGTGAAGGCGCTGTAGAGTAATCCGAGGCTGTCGGGAAACCGCAGCTCCTTAAGCAAAGTGATTTCGTTTCCCTTCCCAATTCCAATCGAGCTGGTGGCCCACTCGCCTACGCCATCGATCGTCAGGATGGCGGCCTCCTCGAACGGCGAAGGATAAAACGCGCTGGCGGCATGGCTTTCGTGATGATCGCCAAACAGCAACTTCCACTCAAATTTCTTCCCCAGCTTCTTCGCCGCGCGCTCATCCAGCGCAGCATCTTCGTCGCCTGTCTTAGCCAACTCTGTGCGAATCAAGTCAGGCATCCAAAGCTTTTCCTTCATCCAGAGCGGCAGTGCTTTAAGAAATGAGCTAAATCCGGCGGGAGCGTAGTCGAGATAGGTTTCCAGTAGACGATCAAATTTAAGCAGAGGTTTGTCGTAAAACCCTACGTAGTCGAGGTTGTTGGGGTCGAGTTTAGCTTCGCTCAGGCAATAGCGAGCGGCGTGAAGCGGAAAATTGTGATCGTGCTTGATGCGTGTGAATCGCTCTTCCTGGGCCGCAGCCACGATTTCTCCGTCGACGACGAGACAGGCGGCGGAGTCGTGATAGAAAGCAGAGATACCAAGAATGCTTACCAACGAGCGTCTCCGGTCTAAAACAGCGTGTAGATGAAGGGCGCGATGGCGGAACTTTTTGCCAGCACCAGCAAAGCGCCCACCAACACCAGCGTAATCACGATCGGCGCCAGCCAATACTTCTTGTTCTCTCTCATGAACTGCCAGAGCTCACTAACGACCTGTGCTTTTGACATCCAAACTCCTTCAAAACATTTTCTCGTAGTGGCGCGGATTGCGCTGCCGCTCGGAATAGGGCTTCCAGTAAGAGTCGCTGCGAGCGCCTCGGCGACTGAGCGGGTCCCAACCCGACAGTCTCTTGACCACCCCGATCGGAGTTACTACTAAGAAGAACACTGCTCCGAGAATAATTCGCGTAGTGACAAATGACAGCCCCTCGGCCAGTAACATCCAGGCTTTGTTAGGTAGCACTAGTGCCCTCGGCCAGATTAGCCCCAGCAGAATCAAAGCCGAGCCCAGCGGTAACACGATGTGTGCGCCGCTGGTAAATTTGCCGCGATAAAGCCACCAGCCACCGAGCAAAACAAAAACTCCGCCGACAACTAAACCAAACTCTCGTTCTGCTCGAAGTGACTTCTTCATCTTCCCGCGTGTAGAAATGAACCTAAATTACTGCTCCCTGGAGCAACAAAGCCTGCGGCAGCTCCAAAATCTCTGCGAGCAGGCTTTGATAATCAACATCTTCAGCCGGCGAGGGCTGAACTATAGGCCAGGTGATCGCGCTGAACGCAGTGATCGCAATCCCGTATGACAAAAAGATTCAGCGAGTCCCGGCTGTTCCGGGTGCGACTTCCGGGTTGTCGCCCTCCACGTACTCACTCGCCGAGTAGTAGCCGGAGTAATAGTAATCCTGGGTTTCGACTTTGACGTTATTGAGTACTACGCCGAAGATGTGCGCCCCGACGTCAAGCAACTGCTGCTTCGCCCTGCGAACCACTGCCCGAGAACTCCTACCGCCATGAACGACCAGCACCACACCATCCACCATGGTGGAAAGAATCGACGCGTCGGTAAACGATATCGCCGGTGGCGAGTCGATCACGACGTGGGCAAATCGTTCCGTCAGGACGCCCAAAAGTTTGCGCATCTCATCCGAACCCAGCAGCTCCGCGGGATTTGGCGGCACTGGACCCGAGGTAAGGAACTTCAGATTGCCAAGCTGAGTGTAGCTCTGCATCAGGCTGTCGATGTCCGTTTCGCCGGAGAGCCAATTAGTGAGACCCTTCGTATTAGGAACACCGAAATGCGCGTGCAACCTGGGCCTTCGCAAGTCGCAATCGATCAGCAAAACTTCAGCGCCGGTTTGCGCCAACATGAAGGCGGTGTTAATTGCGGTCGTCGTCTTACCTTCGGACGGCTGACTCGACGTTACCAGGATTGTCTTCGGCGGCTGGCCCGCGGAAGACAAAAGGAGCGAGGTACGCAAGTGCCGGTAAGATTCTGCGATCGGAGAACGCGCATCGCTGATCATAGCGAGAGCGGTTGTTTCCGATGGCGCCGGCCCCTGAGGTGATCCGCTAAGTCCAATCAAGCGGCCGCGATCCCGGCCTGCGGGAATCAAGGCCAGCGCCGGTATGTGTAAATAGCGATCAACATCCTCGACCGACTTAATTGTGTCATCAAGGAAGTCCAGTAGAAACGCCAGACCAATGCCGGCAACCAGTGACAGGAGGAAGGCCACAAAAATATTCCGGAAACGCTGCGGCCCAATCGGCGTCTTGGGCAGACGACTAAAGGTCGCAATGCTGACCTCGTTGGATCTATCGCCGTTGGTTACTTGAAACTCGCGCTGCCGTTGCAACAGAGTGTTCAGGATCTGCCGGCTGGTTTCCAACTCCTGCGTCATCGCCAACAAGTCGATCTGATCGCGCGTCTGCTGTGTAGTGGCTCCTTTTTGCTGATCAAAGGAACGCTGCAGAAGGTTTTCCTGCGCCACGGCAGCCTCGAATTTCCTCTGTATTGAGGTCACGATTTCCTTGGGCGCGGTATCGAGTTCTGCTTCCAAGCCCCTCAGTTGGGCATCTATCTTCTTAACTTCAGGCCATTCGGGCGTGTAAACAATCAGCAGGGCATCGCGCTTTTCTTTCAGCGCCGAAATGCGATCTCGCAGCTTCTCGACCCGGGCTGAAGAATTCACTTCCGGAATGGAAAACTGGTTCTTCTCTTTCCTGGCAGCCTCAAGCTGGGCCTGCAGGCTCTTCCGTTCATTCTGGGCGGTTAACAACTGTCCGCTGAGAGTCGCCAGCCGAACAGCATCAAGGTTTCCCGCGGTATCGTTGACCAGCGGTAGGTTCTTCTCTTTCGCGTAATTAAACCTGGCTTCTTGATCGTGCTTAATCTTGGTTTGCAGGTTTGCGATCTCTCGCGCTAGCAAATCTTCAGCTTTTGTTGAATGCTCGGTTGAGCGTTCCAGGTTGTTGTTGACGAATACTTCCGCGAGCGTGTTGGCAATCTTCTGGGCCAGCTCGGGATCAGAATGAATAAACCTGATCTTGACGAGATTAGTTTGCGGAACAGACTCGACAAGTTCTCCGCTGATGATGGCGTCTTCGTAAGGCTCCAGTTGCGCCAACTGCTCGGGCGTCAACGAGCCGCCAGTCACTTCGCTTTCCCCCACCACGGTCAGACCTGAAGAGACGGCCGGTGATTCATTGATTCTTTTTGGTTTCGAGAAGACTCGTCGAAGCGACCCAAATACGCCACCTTGCGTCTGGCCACCGAAGAATCCGGGATTGTGCTGCAGGTCCAGCGTGAGCACGACCTGACGTGCTAGCGCCGGATTTTCCAAAAGCTTTAGCTGCGTACCCCAAAAATTTGGATCAGTCTGACCGCCGATTACAATTTTGTCCGTTTGCAGGACGTTTGGCGCTTTTTGTTCAATGCGGATGACCGTTTCACCGGCGTAAATCGAAGGGGCGCGAAACGCCTGAATAGTTACCAGCGTAGTGACTACCAGCACCAGGCTGAGAATCAACCACTTCCTTTTCAAAACGACGAACAAATAGTCGCGGAAAGTGGTGGGTTCCAACCCGGAAGTGCCATACGGTTTTGCTTGAGCAAAATCTGCCAGTGGTCGATCGATGCTGCGGTCGAGCGCGCTCACGGGCAGGAGACGATTATCTTGCGCCATCTTTGTTTCCAGACCTCAATTTCAGGACCGTCATAGGATACCAGAATAATACCAGACACCTCGCGTCTGGCAAGCTGCAGTTGGGCGTCTAGTTTTTGGCGGCGACTTCCCGCCGCGAATCCAGGACGGTGAAACTGCCCAATGAATCCTTCCAATACGGCAGCGGGGCCAACCCAATCGCCGGCGAGAGCAGGCACTTAAGGCGCGAATTTCGCGGTCGCGGCGCCGGCCGATTTAGACTCTCCATCTCCACACTCTCCAGATTTGCCGACGCGTAACCACTAAGGTCCAGGGCCGCCCGGGCAAATTCTTCGTAGCTGACTCCCTCGCCATCATTCACCACCTGAAAAATCCCCGGCAGATCCAGTTCGGCAAGTTCACGCAGGCGCCGCGCTAAATCCGGCGCATAGGTCGGCGTTCCGTAAGCATCTCGGATGGCTTTTAGTTTCTCTCCGCGCCTCGCGCGCTCGATGATTGTGCTCAGGAAATTGATTCCGCCCGGTCCAAAAACGAATCCGGTCCGAACTACAATGCTGCGGGCATGAGCCAATTGGGCGCGTCGCTCGCCCTCGAGCTTGGAGAGTCCATAGAGGCTTTCCGGCGCGGGCTGATCTCTTTGCGTGTAAAAGCCATCTTTCTTTCCGTCAAAGACGTAGTCGGTTGAAATAGTAATTAGCCCCGCATTTATTTCGCCACTTGCGTGGGCCAAGTTTTCCGGTCCCTCAGCGTTCACCGCAAAAGCTCGCTCCCGATTCAGTTCGCACCCGTCAACGTCAGTCCACGCGGCGCAATTAATTACCACTTCGGGCTTATCCTGTCGTAGGGCGCGACTAACTTGATCGGGATCGCTGATATCGAGGCCCTGGTGATCGTAGTTGAAAACAAGATCGCCAAGGGAGCGGCAGTATTCGCTGACTGCTCGTCCCACCATGCCGCCAGCGCCAGTAACAAGAATTTTCAACTTGCGCTCACCTCCGCACCGTATTGCTGGCGGTAATACTCCTGATAGGCGCCGCTCCGCGCACGTTCGAGCCAGCGACCGTTTTGCTTATACCAATCAAGTGTCTTTTGCAATCCCGTTTCCCAGGTCTCGCGGGGTTTCCAGCCCAATTCCGATTCAATCAGCGACGGATCGATAGCGTACCGGCGATCATGTCCCGGGCGATCTTTGACAAAGCGCAAAAGCGAGCGAGGTTTGCCTACTGTATCGAGCAGTGATTCCACGACGTCGATGTTGCGACGTTCGTTGCGTGCGCCAACGTTATAAACCGCGCCCGGCCTGCCCTTTTCCAAAGCCAGGAGTATCGCGCGGCAGTGATCGTCGACATAGATCCAGTCGCGCACGTTGCGGCCATCGCCGTAGACCGGAATCGCCTCATCCTTCATCGCGTTTGACAGTACCAGCGGCAGAAACTTTTCCGGAAACTGTCTTGGGCCATAGTTATTGCCGCAACGGGTTACAACCGTGTCGAGTCCGAAGGTGTGATGCGCAGCCCGAACCAAATGTTCGGCCGCAGCTTTCGAGGCCGCATAAGGACTATTGGGAGCGAATGGAGAATCTTCGGTGAAGAAGGCGTCTTCGTTCTCGGGCAAGCTGCCCATCACTTCATCAGTGGAGATTTGAATGAACCGCTTAACCCCCCGGGCGCGGGCGGCGTCCAGCAACACTTGAGTGCCGGTGATGTTAGTCCGTAGGAATTCCGCGGCGTCGGCGATGCTCCGATCAACATGCGACTCGGCAGCGAAGTTAACGATGGCCTCGGTGTTTTGGCTCAGTGCTGCGTTGACCGCCTCGGCGTTCGCGATATTGCCATGGACAAATCGGTGTCGCGCCGGATCCAGGTCCTCAAGGTTGTCCATATTGCCGGCATAAGTGAGGGCGTCGAAGTTTGTAAGCTTCAAGTCGCTGATCTCCTCCAGCAACATCCGAACGAATGCCGAGCCAATAAATCCTGCCCCACCAGTAACAAATATTTCACGCATTTGTTTGGACAAATTGTATATACCCCTTATATTTGGGCAAATCTAAGCGAACGCCAATAGTAATGAAGAAACCGCGGTTCTCAAAGCGAGTAAGCAATGCAAGAATCTTTGTAAAATTTTGTTGACTTATCGGTTGAAATCGTCTATTACACCGTCCTCGTTTTTCTGTTCCTGTTCTAATGGCCTCCATTAATCGAGGAGCCCAGGAGATTTCTCCGGACTGATTAAGACGTCAAACGAAGCCTTTCCCCCTGTGCTTCAGTTGAGATCATGGCTCCGATGGCTGCCTTCAAATTTCGAAGGCCCGAGAACAACTGAGAGGAACATCACCTAACCAAGTCTTAATCCGGCGACAACGCCAATTCAATCTATTCCGGCAAGTTGCGCTCGTGCGCTTAATTACGTGAGATAAAGTCGCCCCCCAAATGCTATCGTTGCCCCTAACAAGCTCTTGTTCGCCCTTACCTGGGCTCGGAATGCGCCACTCCAGCCCTGATAGTAAAGGTAAATTTCCAACATCATTACACATCGCTTCCAGACGGGTCCCGAGCCCGTGTTTTGAACAATTAAGGAGCCCAAATGAAACTGACAAGTCTAAACCACGGAATATTCTCAGAACGTCACTTGAATACAGGTATCCAGATTGTCCGCAGATCCCGAAAAGGTTTTTTGCTGCGCCTCGGCGCATTCCTAATTCTTAGTGGGCTGTTGGTTAGTAGTTTTTATTCATCATCGTCGGCGTCGAAATCAGAACCAGCGAGCAAGATCCGGGCTTCTGAGGTTGCACAGAATGCGACACCTGCTTTGCCAGGAACTTTGGGAATCGCTGAACGAATGGTGCCGGTCCATAAAACGGAATTCAACCCCGTGCTTATGCCGTTTCCGCCGCCCGTAGGTGAAACGATTGAGACTTTTGCTGCTGATTGTACGACGCCAAAAAGCAGCTTTGTGATAGGCGACACGGTTTGCGTCAAGCTTACCGGATTCCCCACCGGTTCATTCTTCCCCCACCGCCTGCTTTTGGGAAACGCTAATTCCACTATCATTCAAATGGTCGATATTACGACCGACCCGCAAACCTTCTCATTCACAGTGACTGCAACTTCGGTAATTGGCGGAGCCACCGTTGATAATCGCGGCTCCTGGCTAGCGGTTGTGCTGAATCCGTTTTTCTACTTTCCGGAAGGCGCAATCGGATTTACGGTTGCTGATCCGGCGAACGCTACGGCTGACTCAGCCGTCGCTACTACGGTCGGTCCGGGCAATGCGCAAGCCGGCACGGCTGTCACATTTGAACTGCAAGTGAAGAATTACGGGCCAGACTCCGCAGCCACGGTTTCGCTAACCAATGCAATTCCGGCTAACACGACCTTTGTAGACTTCCAGCAAACTGGCGGACCGACCTTCGATTGTGACCCCCTCCCATCGGTAGGGGCATCCTCCGGATCGACAACCTGTACGATTTCGAGTTTGGTTTGGCCTGGTCCTGCGGCCACATTCACCGCCACTTATCAGATAAACGCAGGTACCGCAGTCAATACCGCAATTGTTAACACAGCGACTCTCACGAGCACCACAAACGATCAAAACACTGTCAACAATTCCACGTCCGATACCGCAACTGTGGTCGCAGCGGCGGGAACAGCTTGCTCGTTTGATTGCCCCTATTCCGACCCAGAACTGTATCCAAACGGACTGGTGGTCACAGCCACGGGTCCGAATGGAGCAGTTGTGAACTTCGCTGCGGCCATCAACGTCGAGGGAGACTGCGGCGCTATCTCAGCGAGCCCAAGTTCAGGCTCCACCTTCCCGATAGGGACGACCACAGTCAATGTCTCGTCAGGAGCGGGTCCCACTTGCAGTTTTACGATTGAGGTTGTTAATACACCAGCTCCGACAATTTCCTGCCCTGTGGATAAGATCGTCACCGATACTGACAACACTGGGTTCGAAAACGTTGCTGTTGGCGCTCCGACAACTACCCCCAGTAGTGGCGTTACGGTAGTCGGTCGGCGAAGTGACGATATACCAGCCACCTACGACGATGACGGAAACGTGGTTACCCCTGAGGTCATCGTCCCACTTACAGATCCGTACCCGATTGGCACTACCGGCATCACCTGGACTGTTACAGATTCGGTTGGGCGGACGGCAACTTGCACCCAAAGAATCGTAGTTCTCGCGGGGCAGGGTAGGCAACCTGTCTCGATTACCTGCCCGGCACCTGTAAACGTCGAGGCTCCAGCAGGTGCGTGCCAGGCAACCGTCTCGGCAGCAACTATTGGCACACCTACAACAAACCCCTCAGACAGTAATGTAGATGTCACTTCTCAGAGGAGTGACGGTCGGCCACTGTCAGATCCATTCCCTGTCGGCACTACGACGATCACCTGGACGGCAACAGATGATCTCACAGCCACTTCAGCGTCCTGCGTGCAGAACGTTACTGTGACTGTGACCAGCAGCGGCGACACCACGCCGCCAACGCTTACTGTGCCGCTCAATGTGAGCGCGACTACGTCGACCTGCACAGCAACGCTCGACGATGAGCTGGGAACCGCAGAGGCTGAGGACCCAATCGGCACTTGCAACGGTTCGGTAACGATCACCCGCACGGGTGTGCCGGCGGGCTTCATCTTCCCGACGGGGACGACAGTCATCACTTATACTGCGACCGATGCGGCAGGCAATACGACCACCGGCACTCAAAACGTCACCGTGACTGAGAGCCCGGCCATACCGCCGACCGTTGATGCTCCGGCTAACGTGAGTGTTAACACTGGTCCGAGCGCAACAATCTGCGGAGCATTCGTAGGAGACGCTACGCTCGGCACCGCAACAGCCAGCGACAACTGTCCTGGCGTTACCGTGATGCGAAGCGGTGTTCCCGCCGGTAATATCTTCCCGGTCGGAGATACCATAGTCACCTACACAGCCACTGACCGTTCCGGCAATATGGCCACAGATACACAAACGGTGACAGTCGTTGATAACACGGTACCGATTGTTACACCGCCGGCCGCAGTTACACTCTTTACGGGTGCGGGTGCGACCTCCTGTGGCCTGGTTGTCAGCAACCTTGACGCATCGCTTGGTACCGGCTCAGCTACGGACAACTGTCCGGGTGTTGGCGCTGTCACTCGCAGTGGAGTGCCTGCCGGGAATAACTTCCCGGTCGGAACAACAACGGTGACGTATTCAGCAACCGATGCGTATGGCAACACCGGTTCAGCTACGCAGGTGGTAACAGTAGTCGACAATACGCCACCCTTAATTAGCTGCCCGGCGAGCATCACAATCGAGCCGACTTGTCCGACCGGGGCTAAAGGCTTTTACACAGCACCGGTGGGCACGGACAACTGTCCGGGAGCAACAACGGCACGGACGGCGGGCCTGGCAAGTGGGTCTGTCTTCCCAATCGGCACCACGACGGTTACGCACACCGTAACTGATGGTGTCGGGTTGACTGCGAGCTGTAGCTTCACGGTGACGGTGTTGACGCCACAGGCTGTAATCCAAAACCTGATAAACAGCGTCAGCGCTTCTTCGTTGACGGGAACGCAGAAGAACGGATTACTGGCGAAGCTGAATGCTGCGCTCACCGCCATTAACGGCGGCGGCGGGAATGCCTGTGCAAAGCTGAGTGACTTCGTCAACAACGTGGGCACTCTGATTAGCCATGGCGATCTCACGGCAGCCCAGGGCAACGCGTGGATTAGCTCTGCCAACCACGTCAGGAATACTATCGGCTGTACGAATGATCCCTGCACGTGAGAACTGAGGTTTAGCAACTGGAGGGAGCACCTCGCCTTTTGAGGTGCTCCTTAATCCAAAATCTAGTTAGTTAGTTTTTTCTTACTTCAACTTATCAAGGCTTTCTTGATGACAAGTATTTCTGGTCAACAAATGGGACTACTCGGCGCTACAGTGACCGGAACTGATCCGCGTTCTACTGGCGGCCACCCCCAAACTTTCAACAGTAAAAAGGAGACTCCAAATGAACAAGTTTCGGTTCACAGTTAAGATTTTCGCAATCGCGATCTTCATGTTCGCGTTTGCCTCAATGGCCCAGGCGCAAGCCTCCCGCACCTGGGTATCCGGCGTTGGCGACGATGCCAACCCCTGCAGCCGCACTGCCCCATGCAAAACTTTTGCTGGCGCAATTTCCAAGACCGCAGCTTGCGGCGAGATCGATGCCCTGGATCCAGGTGGTTTCGGCGCCGTCACCATCACCAAGTCAATTACGCTTGATGGCACGGGCACCTTTGCCAGCATCCTTGCTTCCCTGGTCAGCGGGATAATTATCAATGTCGGTGCGACAACCGACGTGGTCACGATCAGGGGCCTTTCAATCAACGGGTTCTGTAACGGCATAAGTGGGATAAGAATCATTGGCAATATGCCCAAAGCCGTGAACGTTGAGGATTGTGTGATTTTCAGATTTAGTAGTGGGAGGGGCATCGACTGGAATACGACTGCCGGTACCCTTGGCAGATTGAACGTTCGCAACACAGTTATCCGGGACAACACAGGCGACGCGGTGGGCGTACAAACCACCGTGGGCCAAGTGAAAGCAACCTTCACGCACAGTTCTTTCACTGGCAGCGGCAACGGCCTGCACGCCCTGGCTAACTCCCGTTTGACCGCCGACCATTGCCAGTTTTCAGGCAATACCAGCAATGGAGTCCTGGCCGACGGCGCGACTACCGGTGTTGCCAGAATCAGCAATTCCCAGGTTAACAATAACGGCACAAACGGCGTAAACGCCGTCGCCACCGGTGTTGTGATGATCAATAACAACGACATCTTCAACAACGGCGGCACCGGAGCTCTTGCCTCCGGCGGCGGAGTGGTCCAAACGTTCGGCAACAACAGGATCCTCGCCAACGGTACCGATCTGTGTGCCACTTGCACGCCTGCGGGACCGACCAACTAAGAAGCGGCCCGGCCACTTCTCTTTGCAATCAATCCCGTCCGGCCACTTGTGGTCGGACGGGATGTTTTTTACGGTCGTGCCCTGGTTTGGTTCTGGTAAAGCAAACTGTTAGTTTGCGGGGCGCGTTGAATGTCATTCAATCGCCGCAAACCCGGGGTCCCCGCTGGAGCAGCTCCAGTGGGGTGGCCTTACAGTTTGCGTGACAAATTTGCTGGCGCCGAGTTTGAATTTAAGTTGAGGTGAACAGAACATGCGTCGTTTGTTGATTTCATTACTGCTATTCGCGATAGCCGCGGCCGCGGTTGTTCCTGGTTCCGTAATGTCGCAGACGAATCGCAAAGCTCCGGCGAATTTTGCCGGCCGCTGGCGCGTAAAGTTCACTATGGGCGGGTTGAACAAGAATTTGATCTTCATCGCCCAGCCCGGAAATGTCGGCTCGTTTTTGCTCCTCGATACCGGTCTGGATGACAAACCGGTGAAAGGTCCCCAACCTGCTGTTTGGACCGTCCTGAGCAACGACCGCGTAAGCTTTACCGGACAAGCCGAATTACCGATTGGTACCTGTTGCCGTGAGATCGGCACCCTGAACTTCAAAGGTAAGTTCGACTCAAGTAATTCCATCTCGGGCCGGCTGCTATTTGTTACCAGCGTCACTGATGACGAAAGTCCTTTCCAATTGCGCTCAGTCGTGGGAACCTTCACTGCCACTCGTCTGAGCAAATAAGAGCGCTCGCTCGAGTCTCGCGGAATCTGCACACCCCGCCTAAATCTTGACCTTGGATTCTACCCGTGGCTAGACTGGGCCACCTGCCAGATTGCAACGGTTTTCTTTTCCTACCCACGAGGAAGCTAACCGTTTGTGGAATGCGGACGAAATTAACTTCCCCTACGAGTAAGCCAACTTACGCCACACCAAGAAGGAGACTCCAATGAAAAAAGCTTTGAATCTACTCGCAGCCGTAATCTTCACGTGCGCTTTCGCATCGCTCGCACAGGCACAAGCACCGCGCACCTGGGTATCGGGAGTCGGCGACGACGTGAACCCATGTAGCCGCACCGCCCCGTGCAAGACTTTCGCCGGCGCCATTTCCAAGACCGCTCCTTGCGGCGAAATTGATGCCCTCGATCCGGGCGGCTTTGGCACCGTGACAATCACCAAGTCAATAACGATCGACGGCACCGGCACTTTAGCAGGCATCATGTCCACCAGCACGAATGGCATAACTATCAATGTTGGCAGCAGCGACGTGGTGACTCTTAGAGGCTTGACCATTGACGGCAATTGCAATGGGCTGAAAGGCATCAGGGTAATTAACACTACGCCCAAGGCAGTAAATATCGAGGATTGCGTTGTCTTCAGATTCGCGGGAAACGGCGTTGACTGGGCGACAACGGGCGGCACGCTCGGGCAACTCAACATTCGTAACTCGGTGATCAGGAACAACACCGGGGACGGCGTAGCGGCGAGCGCCTCGGTAGGGCAAGTGAAAGGAACGTTCAAGAACTGCTCTTTTGTCGGCAACGCCAACGGCATACATGCAAAGGTGAACTCGCGCTTGACCGCCGACCACTGCCAACTCTCTGGGAACAGCAGCAATGGTGCCTTGGCTGATGGCAGTGTTGGAGTTATTAGAATCAGCAATTCCGCCATTAACAACAATGGCGCCAACGGTGTGAGCGCCAGCAGCGGCGTGGTCTCCATTAATAGTTGCGACATTTACAACAACGCTCTCAGCGGAGCTAGTGGTGGCGCCGCCGTCGAGACCTATGCCAACAATCGAATCCAGGCGAATGGCACCGATGGCTGTGCGAGCTGCACGCCCAGAGGATTTAACTAGAACATGACTGGCCACTCTCCATCCCGGCGATCGACGACCGAAGAACAATAACTTCGGCTTGTGTGGGTCGACAAATACAGAACGGGGAGCGGTGGCGACCTGGTTCGAGCTACGTAACTACTGGCCGAAAAAGTTGGAGCATGAAGCGGTAGCGATCCTGTTTGCGTAGTTGGCTATTGTGCTTGAATCGACTATCTCGCCTGCTCTGAGTTTTACGTAGAACCACGTCGCTACCGCTCCCTGTTCTGCATTTGTCGACCCACACGGTCATTGTTCCTCGGTCGTCCTTTTCGAGTTGCCGGTGCTGACTGTGCGACTCCCAGGACAGGCAGGAATGCCTGTCCTACTTGCCTGCTTGACGCTAATAAAGCGCATGCCTAGACTGGTCAGCACATGGGTATTTCCACGACCGACGACGCCAGCACGGTGAAATCCACAACCCCGACGGCACAGCTTTCCGAGTCCAACAATCCACACTTATCTCCCGACCACATACCGGATGCGCCTTTAGTAACTATTGAAGCAAACAAAGCGTGGAGCTTATCCGAGCTGCGCGACTTGTGGGCGTTTCGGGAGCTGCTCTATTTCCTGACCTGGCGAGACGTTAAAGTTCGCTACAAGCAAACCGAACTCGGTATTGCCTGGGCCATTATCCAACCCCTGCTGACCATGCTGATCTTTACGCTGTTCTTCGGCCGCTTAGCCGGCGTGCCGTCAGACAACGTTCCGTATCCGATTTTCGCTTACGCGGGTTTGCTGCCGTGGACGTTTTTTGCGAACGCGATTACAAACAGCGGAAACAGCCTGGTTGGTAGTGCCAACCTGATAACCAAGGTGTATTTCCCGCGGATGATCATCCCGGGCGCCGCAGTGGCAGCAGGTCTGGTGGACTTCGCAATTGGCTTTGTAATTCTGATAGTGCTGATGTTTTATTACCGCGTCGCTGTCGGCTGGGGTTTGCTGATGCTTTTGCCGCTGGTGCTGCTGACCACGCTGCTCGCCGCCGGGATGGGCATGTGGCTGTCAGGCCTGAACGTAAAATATCGCGACGTCCGTTTCGCGCTGCCTTTCCTGATTCAGTTATGGCTGTTTGTGTCGCCGGTTATTTATCCCGCTAGTTTCCTGCCCGCGAAGTTTCGCTGGTTTCTTTCGCTTAATCCGATGACGGGAATAATCGAAGGCTTTCGTGCGTCGTTGTTTGGGCATCGATTCAACTGGAGTTCCCTGGCGACCTCGTTCGCGATAACCGTGGTCCTGCTGCTTTATTCCTCTTACAGTTTCCGTCGCATGGAGAAGACTTTCGCCGATATCGTTTAGCTCATGAAACCCATCATCCGAGTCGAACACTTGAGTAAACAGTATTACCTCGGCGTGCGCGAAGCTGCCTACGACACTCTGCGCGAATCCATCGTCAGGACAATTCGAGCGCCATTAGATCGACTACGGCGAGCAAACGGCAAACAGAACTCGGAAGCGATCTGGGCCCTGAAAGACGTTGGCTTCGAGGTGGCACCTGGTGAAGTGATTGGCGTCATCGGTCCCAATGGAGCCGGCAAGTCGACCCTGCTGAAAGTGCTGTCGCGAATTACTGAGCCGACAACCGGACGGGTTCAACTCTACGGACGGGTGGCCAGTCTGTTGGAAGTCGGCACTGGATTTCATCCGGAGCTGACCGGCCGCGAAAATATTTTTCTCAACGGCGCGATCCTCGGGATGCGAAAGACCGAGATCGTTTCGAAGTTTGATGAGATTGTTGCTTTTTCCGAGTTGGAGAAGTTTCTAGATACTCCCGTAAAGCGCTATTCGAGCGGCATGTACATGCGACTGGCCTTTGCCGTCGCTTCACATCTCGAGCCGGAGATTCTCGTAGTTGACGAGGTGCTGGCGGTCGGCGATGCGGCCTTTCAGAGAAAGTGTCTCGGGAAGATGGGAGACGTGGCGCGCGAAGGGCGCACGGTTTTGTTCGTCAGTCATAATTTGATCGCGATCCAGAGTCTCTGCCAGCGCGCCATTTGGCTGAGCGGCGGCGAGGTGATCAGCGATGGACGCGCCCCGGAAGTAGTCAGCAAGTATCTAACTTCGTCGGTCGGCGCCAAAGCGCTCGAAGAGATTTGGGACGACGTTGAAACTGCGCCAGGTAACGAAGTGGTGCGCCTACATCGCGTGCGCGTCCGGCCGCAGGACGAAGCATCTGATGCCTTGACGATGCGCACACCCTTCGTCATTGAAGTTGAATACTGGAATTTGTTGCCGGGGGCGCATCTCCACGTAACTTTGCACGTGTATACCGAGCAGGAGATCGTCGCCTTCACCACGGGCAACGGCGCCGACTCAACCTGGCAGGATTCCGGGATGCCGGCCGGACTGTTTCGCTGCGTCTGTTACGTTCCTGGCGACTTGCTCAATGCGGGCCGTCACCGTTTTGTCCTGCTGATGATCAAGGACAAGACGGCAATAATTTTCCGGCGCGACAGTGGCGTGTCATTTGAAGTCCTCGATTTGCAGGAAAGAGAACTGAGTCAGTATGGCCGGGAGATCGGCGCCGTGCGCCCGGCGCTGAAATGGATAACCCAGCATCTCGACGCGACACAGCAAGACAAGTCTTCATTGGATCACATCGACCTGCGGCTGCCCGTTGAACCCGCGACTACTTTGTCAGAGGAATCATGACGGCAGGCAGCCTCCGGCAAAACCCAAACGAAGTCACCGGCTACTCTCACGCGGCGTACGCGGCATCACTTGCCCAGTGGGGCACGCCACGCGCTCTTTGCCGCAGCGGAGGTTGGCTGTTGGTTCGTCCGATACCGGAGTCGGGCTATGTCGATGCGATGGGCTGCTACCCTTTGTTCGTTTGCGAAGACTGGTCACAACTAAAGCGTGATCTGGAAACAATCGATGAAGCCCTCGTTAGCCTGGCCGTGGTTACCGATCCTTTTGGTTCCTACGATGTCGATTTCCTGCGGCGGTGCTTTCCCGATCTGGTCGTTCCGTTCAAACAACATTTTGTGACTGACCTGCGTCGCGCTCCCGATACGTACGTCCACCCGCATCACCGTCGCAACGCTCGCAAAGCACTCAACGAAATGCGAGTTGAAAAGTGTGACAACCCGGAAGACTTCCTGGACGACTGGATCAGTCTCTACTCGACCCTAATTGAACGACATCAGATCACAGGGATAACGGCTTTCTCGCGACAGTCTTTTGCGGAACAACTGCGCACGCCAGGGATCCGGGTGTTTCGAGCCGTCCATGATGACGTCACGATAGGCATGGTGCTTTGGTATCAGCAGCAGCATCGGGCCTACTATCATCTCGGCGCATACAGCCCGCTGGGATACGATTTGCGTGCCTCGTTTGCATTATTCGATCAATCAATACAGTATTTCGCTGAACAAAAGATCGAATGGCTTAACCTGGGAGCCGGAGCCGGCAGTGGCGCTGACGCGAAGTCGGGCCTGAACCGCTTTAAGGAAGGCTGGTCCACCGGCACGCGCACGGTTTATTTTTGCGGGCGCGTTTTCGATCGAGACAAGTATGAGGAACTAAGCCCCGCGCGGCACTTGGGAACAACAGATTACTTTCCGGCTTATCGAGCCGGCGAATTTTCCTGAGCCAGCCGGACCTAGTCAGGAACAAGGAGGACGAGGATGTCTAAAGTTGTAGTATTTGGCGTCAGTCAGTGGGCGGAGCTCGCCCATTTCTATCTGACGCACGATTCGCCGCACGAAGTGGTGGCCTTCGCGCTCGATCGCGATTACATCGAAAGTCCCAGCTACAAGGACCTGCCGGTCGTCCCTTTTGACGAAGTCGAGCGACACTATTCGCCCGGCGAGTTTAAGATGTTCATCCCGATGAGCTTTAAGAAGATGAATCACGTCCGCGCTGACAAGTATTACGAGGCAAAGCAGAAAGGCTATGAACTCATCAGCTACGTCAGCTCGAAAGCCACGACCTTCCCGGGGTTCGAGTGCGGCGACAACTGCTTCATTCTCGAAGATAATACGATCCAGCCTTTTGTAAGAATTGGGAACGACGTGGTGTTGTGGAGCGGCAACCACCTCGGACACAGCAGCGTGATCAAGGACCACGTCATGATCACGTCGCATGTTGTTATCTCAGGCTGCTGCACCGTCGAAGAGTTTTCCTTCCTGGGTGTGAATGCAACCGTGCGCGACGAGACGATCATTGCGCGCGAGACGCTCGTCGGGATGGGCGTAACTATTCTTAAGGACACGAAAGAGTTTGAAGTTTACAAAGCGTCGGCTGCCGAGCCGGCGGGGTTTCGCAGCGACGAAATCAGGAGCCTTTCGCACAAGACGAAGGGTTGAGTAACAGTTCAGGCAAACTACGCGCAAATCGATGAGCCCGTCAAAGTATAAGTGTGTTGTCTGCGAGCAGGATGGCCTGCGCGGGTATTCCACTTTCTGGGAATGCGAGCATTGCGGCGAGAAATTCAGCACCGTGAATGGCGTCCCCAGACTCTACGTCGAAAGCGAGTTGGGCGAAAGGGATCGCAGTCTGCGCGATTTTTTCTACAACGGTTTTCTCGGCAAATATTACCAACACGTCATGCCGTTCCTCGCTTTGCCGGTGCGCCCCGCTTACTGGAATGGCTGGCTTGCTTACGGCCTGATCGTCGCCGCATTGCTGGCGCTCCTTGGTTACACCGTAAATTTCTTTTTTTTTGCGCACCGCTCAGCTACTCCGCTTGATGTAGTTGTCCTGGCGCTATTCGTTGGCGCGCTTCTCTTCCTGCTTAGACACCGGTATTTGTTCCATCTTCTGCTGCTCGCGATCCCGGTCAAGATCTCATTGCTCTCCACACGCTTCAAAGCGCAGCAGTCTTTTCCTGAAGTTCACGCAAAGTTGATTGCGGAGTTGCTACAGAAGGAAGGCAAACTTGAAGTCCTGGATATTTCCACCGGCACCTGCAATTCCCTCTACCGGCATGGCTGGATGAAACTGGATGCCAATTATACCGGCCTGGATCTATCCGAAACGATGCTGTTGCGCGGTCTTGATTTCATGGCCGGCAAACAAGTGCCAATGGACTTTGTGCTTGGCGACGCCGCCCGCCTGCCGTTTGCATCGGAAAGGTTCGATGTAGTCTTGAATTATGGAGCGCTTAACGGCTACACCGATTCCGGGCGGGCGTTGGCAGAGATGGCCAGAGTGACAAAACGCGGAGGGCTGGTCCTGTTCTTCGATGAGCAGCTATATGAATCCGCGTCCTGGGTTGAGAAGATTTATTTCCACCGCGTATTATCGAGCCACGACGTTATTCACCGGTGCCCGGTTGACCAGATTCCGGATAGTCTGGCTGACGTCAAGGTACGGCAGATTTATCATTTCTATTACCTTTGCACGAGTTATAAGAACTAGTGCGAGGGTTGGTAGTGCCCTAATTTGCAACGCAGACTGTTAGTTTGCGATGATTGAATGGCATCCAACACGCCCGCAAACTAACAGTTTGCGTTACGAGAACCAAACCAGGGCACTACCCGAGCGTTAGCAATGACTGCGAACAAGACATCGAACGAAACTGTGGAGCAGCTTGCGATTTTTGGCGGCCGCCCAGCCTTCGCTGAACAGCTCCACGTCGGCCGGCCCAACATTGGCGAGCGCGCCCGCTTGCTGGCGCGTTTCAATGACATTCTCGACCGAAAATGGCTCTCAAATAGCGGGCCATACGAACGAGAGTTTGAACAGCGGCTCGCGGCAATGTTGGGAGTCAAGCATTGCATTGCGATGTGTAATGCAACCGTGGCCCTGGAGATCGCAATTCGCGCGTTAGGAATGACCGGCGAAGTGATCGTCCCTTCGTTTACATTTATCGCCACTGCCCACGCCCTGCAATGGCAGCAAATCGCGCCCGTGTTTTGCGACGTCGATCCGGCCACGCACAACATCGATCCGCGCCGCGTTGAAGCGCTAATCACACCGCGCACAACGGGAATCATGGGCGTGCACCTTTGGGGCCGCGGTTGCGACATACACGCCCTGAGTGACATTGCAGCGCGCCACAATCTCAAGTTGCTCTTCGATGCGGCCCACGCGCTGGGTTGCTCGTATGACGGTCAGATGATTGGCCGCTTTGGCGACGCCGAGGTGTTCAGCTTTCACGCCACGAAGTTTTTCAACACCTTCGAGGGCGGCGCGGTCACCACGAACAACGACCAACTCGCGGGCAAGATACGGTTGATGAAAAATTTCGGCTTCGCTGGCTACGATCAGGTAATTTATCTTGGCACCAATGGAAAAATGAGCGAGATCTCCGCGGTGATGGGTCTGACTTCGCTGGAGAGCGTGGATGAATTCATTCAAACCAACAGGCAAAACTACGAGGAGTATTGCAAAGGTTTATTGGGCGTCCCGGGAGTGCGCTTACTTGGTTTTGACGACCATGAAAAATACAATTACCAGTACATCGTGTGCGAAACCGACGAGCAAGCAGGCCTGCGGCGCGATGAACTCGTGCAGGTGCTGCACGCGGAAAATGTTATTGCCAGACGCTATTTCTATCCCGGTTGCCATCGCATGGAGCCCTATCAAACGCTTTACCCAAACGCAGGTTTGATGTTGCCGCAAACGGAACAATTGGCCGAACGCGTTATGACGTTGCCGACCGGAACTGCTGTCGGGCCAGTAGAAATTTCGAAAATCTGTGAAATCATCAGACGGGTCGTTGCGCACAGTCCC
>JBOGOP010000068.1:0-21088 GCA_050747225.1 Pyrinomonadaceae bacterium | reverse complement strand
GTGAATAAGAGGGGCATAATCATGCATTTGTTGACCCTTCAGATTCGCGTGCATTCGCGTTAATCCGCAGCTAATCTCAAGCTGACCCACCACCAGCGAATGAGGTTAGAAATAGCAACAGGGCTCTATAAATCTCCCGGTGGGTCGACAAATACTGAACGGGAGCGGTAGCGACCTGGTACACGAGCAAATTCAAAGCGAATTGGATGATCGATTCAAGCGTAAAGGATCACTGACTTAAACCAGGTCGCTACCGCTCCCGGTTCCGTATTTGTCGACCCTCAATAGAAAGGCGAGCCCCGACGGCTCGCCTTTAGTCTCTTCCAATATCCAGCTCTGCGCCTACTCAAACCTAACGGAAACTAACTTCGAAACGCCCACTTCCTGCATAGTCACGCCATAGAGCGCACGTGCCATCTCCATCGTTCGCTTGTTGTGAGTGATCACGATGAACTGCGTGCTCGCCGCCATCTGCGCGACCTTATCTGTGAATCGTCCTACGTTCGCTTCGTCAAGAGGCGCATCCACTTCGTCAAGCAAACAGAACGGCGAAGGCCGGTAATGGAAAATGCCCAACACCAGGGCGAGCGCCGCCATTGCCTTTTCGCCACCTGACAGCAGGAGCACATTTTGCAGTCTCTTGCCGGGCGGTTGCGCAATCACGTCGATACCCGCTTCCAGCACATCGTCGCCTTCGATCAAACTCATTTCGCCCTTGCCGCCGCCAAAGAGCTCCTGGAATAGCTCGCTGAAGTTTTTGTTAATCTGCTCAAAAGCGTGACGGAATCTTTCGCGC
Organism: Pyrinomonadaceae bacterium; assembly: GCA_050747225.1. Classification (GTDB taxonomy): domain Bacteria; phylum Acidobacteriota; class Blastocatellia; order Pyrinomonadales; family Pyrinomonadaceae; genus PSRF01. Next base: position 20,292 of record JBOGOP010000068.1, on the reverse strand, counting down.
GAGCGTCGTTTGATTTCACGAAGCGCTTCCTCGGTTGAAGAGATGCTATCGACGATATCCCGGCGTTGAGTCGACAGGAACAACAGGCGCGCTTCGTTCTCCGACAACTCTTCAAGCGCCATCATGTTGACGCCGCCAAAGCTTTCGATGCGCGCGCGCAACTCTTCGACTCGAGCCTGAGCTGTCTCAAGATCAAACTCGTAATCAACTGGCTGTTCCAGCGCCAATTCTTCGAGCGACTGATTCAATTCAGCGGCGCAGTTTTCGCGAACGAAACTTAGCCGGGCCTGCGCCTCGGCACGTTGCACTTCGATCCCTGCACGCAGATCGCGTATTTCAGCAGCATGTTTATTCAGGTCGGAGAGTTGAGTAGCCAGAAGGTCGGCTCGCTGCCTTGCCTCTTCGAGCAGACTCGTTATGGCGGCGATCTCCTGTTCTTCTCTCTCTTTTTCCTCGGCAACAGTGCTCGCCTGATATTCAAGATCTGCGATGGACGCGCGCAAGGTAACCAGGCGCTCAGTCATATCCACCAACTCCAAACGGTGGCGCTCAACGCGACTGGCAAGGTCTGCAAATTCAGCTTCCATGCGACGGAGTTCAGCAGCTGTGCCGCGTCTGCGTTCAGTTGCCGCGGCCGCCGCGGCGCGCTGTCCGCCCAATCCCTCGCTCTCGGCTTCTGCGGCCCGGCGCGCTTCGGCGAGCAATGCGGTGGCGGTCGTTACGGTCTCGGTTGCGGCCAGACGAGCCGCTTCCGATTCCTGCGAATCAATAAGAGCACTCGCCCGGCGCCGCTCCACCTCAGTCCGTTCCTGCTCAACTCGCCCGATTTCGTCAGCAACGACTCGCATGTGGCGTTCAGCACGCTCTATCTCATGAGCCAATCCGGTCGCAGTCAGCTCTCGGGCCATGGCCTCGCGCTCTTCCCGGCCGATAGCTTCATTCAAAATCAATACGGCGTCTTCGAGGCCGACGAGATTTGCTCGGGCTTGCCTGGCCAGCTCTTCAGCGGAGGTTGACTCTGCCCGCAACACTTCCGCGCGGGCTTCAAGTTCTCTCAATTCTCGTTTGAAGGTCAGCAGCCCCGCACCCTCTTCAAGCGCTCGGGCGTCGCCGGCGCTCACGAATTGTCCACTGGCTACCCAGTCGCCGTTTAAGGTTACAAAAACTTCGCCGGTCGCCAGCGACCTGGTCATCGCGTCGTCGAGGTTGGCAGCCAGGCGAGCATTCATTTTCTCCGGAAGCGTCCGATTGAGAACTGACAGCAGCTCTCGCGGCGCTCCCAGCAGATCAGCAATCTTGAGGTCCTCGGCTATTGCTTCGGTGGCAAAAGAAATCGAAAGCGCTGGTCGCTCCTCAACCCCACACGCCAGGGCATTTAGCTGGGTACTCGACTCTTCGCTACCGCCATGTAGTCCGGCCACCAGGAAACTGGCGCGGCCGCCATTGTTTTCCCGCAGCCATTGCGCCGCGCGCGCAGCATCATCCGGCGTAGGCACTACGATCGACTGCAATGAAGAACCGAACACACCTTCGACCGCTCGTTCCCATTTGGCATCAACGTTGAGGGCATCAGCCAGGGTGCCAATAAAATGGAAGTCGCGCGGCGCGCTGTCTTGTGAAAACATCAATTGCACGGCCGAAGAGTAGTAGGCACGTCGATCATCAAGCTCTTTCAAACTTTCGAGGCGGTGGCGTGTTCTTGAATACTCGTCACGTACGCGAGTCATCTCTGCTTCAGTGTCGCTGACTGCTTCATGACCCTGGACAACGGCATCGACCGCCCGTTCACGCTCAGCGTTGAGAGTCGTAATATGTTCACGAGCGGCATCAATCTCAGCGGTGAAGGCATCGGCTTCGGCCTTACGTTCGGCATACTGCGCCGCAGCACGTTCACCCTCGCGCGCCAGCCCTTCTGCCTGGACCCCCAAACGCTCAAGCGTTCCCTCGAGCTGTCGTGCAATCTCTCGCAGCCGCTCGGCAATGGCGGTGTGCTTCAACAAATCCGCGCGGGCACTTTCTATCTCGGCTTCAGCCTGCGCTGCTGTAGATAATTTTTCAGCATACGACTCTTCAGCTGATCTCAAAGTAGCTGCACTCTGATCGGCTTCGCTTCGAAGCCTGGCATCTTCTTCCTGAAGTCGTTCGCATTCAGCTTCAACCAGAACCAACCTTGCCGAGAGGGCCTCAATCTCCGCGCCTACTTCATTCTTTCGCTTTTCGAGAGAGACCACCTGTTCTTCCTGATAGGCGCGTTCTCTCGTCTGGCGGTCGCGACGAAGTACAGCCTCGGCGGCAGCGGCACGCGCAGCTGCCAGATCGTCTTCTGTCTTGCGAGCTGCTTGAGTTGCGCCCCGAGCTGCTTCTTCCTGTCTTTCCAAATCATCGGCGACGCTGCGCTCCATGGCGCTGGCTTCCAGCAGTTTTGCCTGAGTCTCATCGAGAAGCCTGGTGAGTTTGCGATCCTCGGCAACGAAGACGTGGCGCAACAGCTCGCGCAATTCTTCGCGAATGACGCCATAGCGTCGGGCCTTCGCGGCTTGCCGTCGTAAACTGTTTACCTGGCGATCGATTTCGGAAATGATGTCGGAGATGCGGGAAAGATTTGATCGCGCCGATTCCAATCGCGCTTCCGCCGCCCGCTGGCGCACGCGAAACTTCGTGATGCCCGCTGCCTCTTCGATTATCGTGCGGCGATCCATCGGCTTCGCGGAGAGAATCTGGCCGATCCGACCTTGCTCGATGATGGCGTAGTGTCCCCCCGCCAACCCTGTGCCGGAAAACAGATCCTGAATATCACGCAGGCGACAAGGGCGATCGTTCAGCAAGTATTCGCTCTCGCCCGAACGATAAAGACGACGCGTAACTGACACAGCTTCGCCGGGCGCAAACTCCAACGCCAGGTTTCGCCGGCGCCAGTGTCGCTTGTGCTGAGCCTTTGGCACTACCGCAGTCGTCGGCCCTTCTGCTGGAGTTTCAATCGCAGCAGTCTCACCCGGTGCAAATTCAGTGCTCGGTGTTTCGGCAGCGACCGGCTCGGGCGTCTCTTCGGGCGAGTCAGTGGGGATTACAGCGTCGATGTCTATGACTTGGTCGTCAAGGAGTTCGAGCGTGGAATCGATGTCTTCAATGTCAGGTTCGTGCTCAACAGCTTCGTCGCGCACCATATGCATGACGACTTCGGCCATCCCACTCGGGGGTCGGTTTCTAGAGCCCTGGAAGATAACGTCCTGCATCGCGCCACCGCGCAGATGTTTGACGCGTTGCTCGCCCAGAACCCAGGCTATCGCGTCCGCGACATTGCTTTTGCCGCAGCCGTTAGGCCCGACAATGGCGGTAATTCCGTCACCTGTGAAGAGTATTTCGGTGTAGTCCGCGAAGGATTTGAACCCGGTAATCTCGAGGCGTTTCAGTTTGAACATGCGAAAATCGTCTGTTTATTGCCCAGCTGTTGGTCAACGGTCACGACCAGAATACCGAATTCCTGGAGGCTATGCACGGGCGTGCCAATATAAGTGGGGTTTGCTTAGAATGTCAACTAAAACTTGAGGTTACGGAACTTTAATGAAGCAGTCAGCAAAGTTAACTGTCAGCGCTTAAGTCTGATCTTTAGGACGGAAAAATCTGCGGGACTAGGCTTGGCGGTTTAATCGGTTTGAATGTGTCTCCGTTCAAGAGGGAGCCTTATGCTTCATGACGTATTCAATGCCCCTGCGAATCCCTTCAGGGTTAGTTGCATCCGACAGCAGCCTACGGCCGTCAATGAACAGCGTCGGCGTGCCGTGTATGTCAAGTTCTGCGGCAGCATACTCATCAGCTTCAATCCGTAGTTTTACCTGCTTATCATCCATATCACTCATAAACCGAGCGGTATCCAAGCCAAGATCTTCCGCAAATTTCCAAAAGACGCTTTTGGGGTTGATGTCGTCCTTCCAGAGATCCTGATTTTCATACAAGAGGTCATGCATTTCCCAGAAACGGTTTTGCATCCGTGCCGCTTCAGCAGCCTGCGCCGCGGCAAGCGCGTTCTTATGAACAGTGGTAAGGGGAAGGTTGCGGAAAACGAAATTGAGATTTGAACCAAACTCCTGCTTCAGTTTCTTGAGAGTCGGATGAAGCGCGCCACAAGGAGGACACTGGTAGTCGCCAAACTCTTCGAGAGTCACGACTACTCCTTCGGGAGGTTTGCGCCCAGTTTCAGTTGCTGATTGCGTTGTTGGGCCAGCGACAAAAGAGTCTGTACCTGGACGGGATCGCAAAAGAAAAAAGAGGGCGACGATCGTGATTACCAGCACGGCACCGATAGTTAGGAAGGGACGATATTTTTGCATAAGTTCGCGAAGACTCGAATTGATCATTCTCAGGAATTTTGCGGAGCGCCTAACGCACAAGCTCGCGTCGTGCGTATAGCAACAGATCTACTCCCGGCCTCAAAGGGAAACTCCCCGCAGTGTTAAAGCCTGACTGAATCTGCTGGTAGCGGTCACCGAATTTCGTTTGCACTTCCGCGGCCTGATCTTGCTTCGCAATTATGACTGGCTCATTGGAAGGAGTCATCTGACCATGGTAACCAACTCGCTGGTTGTCACGGAGATACCAGGGTAAGGGCCAATAGTCTGGCGAGACTATTGTGATGCCAGTCTCGTTTCCCTGATGAGTTCGCTCAGCCAACTTGTTTATTTCGTCAACCAGTTTCAAAGTTTCCCGGCGGGTGTGGGCATAAACGTAAACGTAATAGCGATTGTCGTTGTCGTAGTTAAGGAAATTGAGATCAATTGTTTGATAGCCGGGAATAAAAGTTTTCCAATGAACTTCAATTGAAGTCAGGCCCTTGTAAGTATCGGAGGTGGACTCAAAAGCCACATCAGTAAATATTCGAGCCAACCCAGCTAACGGACCTATCGCTATCAACAAAACGCCGGCGACTGCAAACCCGCGCAGGCTCTTGCTCATCTCCCATTTTCCGAGCTCTTCATAGAACCACTCAATTGCGACGCCGCTGATAAGCGCCAATGGAACGATGAAGTTCAGCGCGAGCCACGGCGTCTTGTACGCAATCAATGAGTAGGCAGCGATCAGTCCGAAGGCCCACAAAGCAGAAAACAGCGCGAACGATTTCACCGGCCGCAAAACCGCCACGATCGCGCCCAGGGCTCCGAGTACAAGCAACGGCGACTCCTGCTGTAACAGCCACCAAATGTACGTTGCGGCAGGATGCTTATGAGCCTCCTGACCGGTCTTACTCCAGATTTGAAATGTCTTCAACGAATCGTAAACACCCTGGGGATAATTGGTGAAGAACGACGAATAGAAAAGAACATAGACGCCAACAAAGGCGGCAACGGCTACCACCAACCAGACCGTTAGTCTGGACGACCCACCAGCTTTTTCAAAGAAAGTACGATAGTCCTTGTCGCCGCCGGAACCCGTTCCACCTTTCTTTTTGTTCGCCGTGCCCGCGATAGATCGCCAGAACATTCGATAGACTTGCGTCACGACGAGCGCAATCACCAACACCCCAACAGAGATCATCGCAGTCTCTTTTGTGGCAAATAACAGCGCCGCCGAAATAGCCGCCAAAATCAAGTAGACCGGATTTGGATACTCGTAATACTTGAGCAGGGTAACCCCGATCCAAAGGGTGAAGAAGACAAAAAGCGTTTCATGGATGAAGTAGCGAGACAGGTAAACCGCGCCCGGAGAGATCGCTAAGAGAAAGGCGGCGCTGAGTGTCGCGATAGCTCCAAGGTTTCGGCGCAGCGTGAAGATTAGTCCGATCGTCGCCAAACCGAAAAGGGCGGGAACAAGTCGAATCCCAGTCGTCGTCAGGCTGGCGCTCGCGCCAACCAAAGGTCTTAGAATCCAGGCCACGATGGCTGCAAAGTAGTAAAGAGTCGGGCCATGATAGTTTGCGGGGTCGTAGTGGTAATACCCATCGTGAACGAGCCGGACGAGAAAATTCCCATTCACGCCTTCGTCATGATGAAGCGGAACCAGATTAAGATCGTATAAACGAAGAATCGCAGCGACAAGCAGGATTACGACTACGGCGATGAACCAGGTGCGTTCGGACAATTCAACTTCCGTCGACGTTGCGCCCTGATCAGATCGTCGCCCCGCAGCGGCGGGCGCTTTCGTCCGGTTAGCCTGCTGCTTACTGCTACTTGATTTTGTAGAGGCGGTACCCACCAACTTCTCCTACAAGTTGAAAGCTGGAAAAGAACTGGTCATTCACATTCAGGTTGTTTTTTTCGAGCGGACTGACTACGGCATAGTCAACGCCATATTTCCGAAGTATCGCGGTAGCGTCCGGCGCCCCAGCATAAACTCTCCTGATTTCAGATTCGCGCGGTCCAAACTCAAGTCCGTGTGTCCACACGTGGCCGGGATAGCCCATTAGCGATCTTCTTCCTGTCAGAAACACCGGATGATTATGCACCGGCGCATGGATCACTACTGACTGCGGGGGAGTCTCACGTTTTATCAATTCAGCGAACTGGATTCCCGGAGCAGTGAATATTCCGTATTCGTTCGAGCGCAGCACAATAGCGGCAACATCCAACGCGCCCGCCAGGGTTACACCGCCCAGCAGCAATACCGCAATCGCCCGCTTCACGAAACCTTGTCGCCAAAGCCGCGCGAGCAGAAGGGCCACCAGGGGCGCTGACGCAAGCCACCAGTAGAACAATACTTTTATGTTATCCCAAATCCACGGCGCCATTTTCAAAACGTTGGGGATGATAAAGCAAAGTATAAACGGCAAGAAGAAGATTGATAGCTTACGAGAAACCAGAGGTTTTCCGCCCTGCCGCCAAAGCAATGCGGCTATCGTCAATGGGATAAACAGTCCAGTGTTCTTAAACCAGAACCAAAGAGCGTTTTCCTGGCCGTGATCCCAGCCAACCTGCCATTCGAAAAACTTCCCGGAGTCGACCGCGCTGTTGTGAGTTGACCACCACATCTGCGGCAGAGCAATTACCGAAGCTACAACCGCGAAAGTAATCCATGCGCGCCAGCGTCTTTGCAGCAAGGCAATGCATCCACCTACCACCATCACGACGACAAAACTGTGGGCATGCACCAGCGGCAAGAGACCAGCGACGACACCGGCTGCAATCATACGGTGAACAGAAGAGACCCGGAGACGCAGAGACACGGGGAGGCGGAGATCGTTCTTTCGGGTTTTGGTTTTCTTTTTCGCCTTCCGGCCTCGCTTTGATTCCGTTGCTTTCGCCGCATCTCCATGTCTCCGCGTCCCCGCGTCTGCTTTTTCTGGCGTCTCCGCAGCTTCAGCGGACAGCCACCACTGGGTAAACACAATTACAGCGAGCGGCAACCCTAGTAGGAAGCCGCGTTGCGGAATCAGCAACGTAGACATGGCGTTTCCCCAACGCCAGGTTGTTTCCGGAATCACAGTGAAAGAAGGCGGCAGGCCTTGCAGGATGTCCACCAGTCCCTGACCATATTTCTTCGTCACCTGTTCCCACAGCAATATCCAACCGAAGCCGCCGTTAAGCAGGACCAGCATTGGCGTAATGATGGCGGCGAGCCTATCGCGCAAAATTTCCAGTGCCCAGCGATGCAGCAAGCCAACAAACGCGAGGGCAACAATGAAGTTCTCAAGGAACATCGACTGACGCAGGCTGGCGCCGCAGCGTACAAAAATCGCTGACATAAAATCCGTGAGAAAAGGATACGTGAAGTGTACGCCGGCGTAGGTTGGATCCTGAGGAGGAAAATTGTTACCGAAAGAAAAGCTGGTGATCACGCTCAGGTGAAATGGCAAATCACCGAAGTTGTTAAGCAAGCCGGTAAAAATGCCTTCTGGCGTTTCAATCATCGCGCGTTGAAAGGCACGCCAAAGAATTGCCGCAACAACGATATAGAAAAGCGTGTAGCCAAGTTGAATTCCCGTGGGGTTCGACAACGCCTGACGAATTGATCGATATGTTGTTCGCAGGTCCTGCTGAACAAAGGCCCTGCGATCCGGGTTCCTCATCGAGAGCAGCGGAAGGGCCAGGATAGTGATTAGCGTAAGTAAAATGGCCAGCGGCGTGAGTCCAAGGAAAGACGCCAAAACAAACCCCACCAGGCCCAGCGCTGCAATGCCAACGCACGCACCGGCACAAAGCCGTGCTCCGAAATTCACGTTCTCGTCGTAGAGATAGCTGGCTAGTGTGCCGCTGGCAGTGACGAGCAGCACGAGCACAAGCGAGATGATCACACGGTTACCAACGGATGATTACATTTCGAGGAACTCAATCCGTCTGGTCCTCTTCTAGTATTGACTACAAAAACTTCGATTTATCTCGGCCCGGATTATACGCGAAATCGTTAAGCAATCGAGCAGCCTCAGTTGAGTAGAAAAATTTAGCCGCGGATTTTCGCGGATGAACGCAGATATGAACCAGAGAGACACATGGATAATGAGACCAATCCCTGCCAGGTCTCTTTCAGATTTGTGTAATCCGCGTACATCCACGGCTGATATCAAAACATGGAACGCGCGCGCTTGGCCTCCCTGTTGCGCCGCGGAATATTATCGGTTAGTTTCAAAGCTGAGGAAATCAACTAATGTTACGAGCAGGAATTGTTGGCCTACCCAACATTGGCAAGACTACGCTTTTCAACGCAGTGACTGCGCAGACATCTGGCGTCACCGCAAACTACGCTTTCTCTACCAGCAAACCAAACGTCGGCGTCGTCACCGTCCCCGATGAACGGCTGGCGCCACTCGCGGAGATCGTAAAGACCAAGGTCATCGTTCCCGCGACCGTCGAATTTGTCGACATCGCCGGTCTGGTGCGCGGCTCTTCGAAAGGCGAGGGCATGGGCAACCAGTTTCTCGCCAGCATCCGCGAGACCGACACGATGATTCACGTGGTGCGTTGCTTCGAAGACGACAACATCGTCCACGTCGATGACACTGTCGATGCCAGGCGAGATATTGAAACGATCCAAATCGAGCTGGCGTTAGCCGACCTCGCAACGGTCGAGCGCCGTCGCGAACGCGTGCAGAAGGGCGTAAAAGGCGGTGAGAAGAATGCGAAGACCGAACTCGAGGTTCTTGATAAATTGCACCCGGCGCTGGAAGAGTTCCTGCCCGCGAAGAGCGTGTCACTGACTGAAGACGAGCGCGCCATTGCCCGCAACTTTTTCTTGTTAACGATGAAGCCGACGATTTACGCTGCGAATGTCAGCGAAGCTTCGCTTAGTGCGCCGGAAGATAACGAGCACGTGCGGGCAATTCGTGAAGTGGCAGCGAGCGAAGGTTCTGAATCTCTCGTAATCTGCGCGCAGTTAGAGGCTGACCTTGTTGGGTTGGCGCCGGAAGAACGACGGGAGTATCTCGAGTCGCTGGGAGTTAAGAGCAGCGGCGTGGATCAACTGATCCAGAGCGCCTATCGCGTGCTCGGCCTGATGTCATTTCTAACTGCAGGCGAAAAGGAGGCGCGTGCCTGGACGATTCCGCAAGGCTCGCGCGCGCAGGATGCAGCCGGCGCAATTCACTCGGACATTGCTCGCGGCTTCATCCGCGCCGAGATCGTCAGCTACGACGCACTGCTGCGCGCCGGCTCATACAATGCCGCGAAGGAACAGGGCCTGACGAGACTGGAAGGCAAGGACTACATCATGCAGGAAGGCGACGTGGTGAATTTTCGGTTCAATGTCTAGCGGCTTATCGAATTCGGACCTGGTGAGATTTTGATTTGTCGGTTACCGGAGTACGGCGCGAACGCCGACCAGGATCAGGTACGCGATTGCGATCACGACGGCCAACTTGATAACCAGCACGGCGATGCCGAACAGGATCTTTATGATTCCGAGGGTTATACCGGCAGCGGTCAAAACGATCGGGATTCCCACCGCCAACACAAAAATTCCCAGTAAGATAATTCCAATTACTCTCAATACGTCGGTTGCGTCTCTCATCGCCGGTTCCTCAATTCTTTCCCGCTGGGAGCTTTCAAATCACGCGGGTTAGTTGCGTTCGGCTGAGTATACGAAGATGTCTCTGGCCGCGTTCCCTTTAAGTTTCATCGCCATACTGGTGCGAATTGAAGCACTTAAGCGGTCCGGTTGGCGAGCAGTCGCGCATAGCCCCGCTTTCGGCGATAATTGTCTAACACCTTTGGAGTGCGGCGACCAGTCGCCGCTTTGGCCTGTGGCGGCTTGACGCCACGCCACTCGCTGAATGAGTTCAACGATGGTCGCGACAGGTCGCCGACCGACCAAAGCGCTGACAGGTCAGCGCACTCCAAAAAAGTATCTTCGACATGGCGTATTCAACCACAGGAAGTCTTTTTAGCAAATCGCCCGCAGACGAATTCGTGGAGCCATCGGCCCCGCTCGCCGAACGCATGCGACCGCGTTCTTTGTCCGAGTTTGTGGGCCAAAGCCACCTCGTCGGCGAGGGACGAATCCTGCGACGGTTGCTGGAGGGCTCAGCAAACTTGCCATCATTAATTCTTTGGGGCGCACCTGGCACCGGCAAGACGACGCTGGCTCGTCTGTTGGCCGAAAAATCCGACGCGCGCTTCGTGGCTCTCTCAGCTGTTTTTTCCGGGGTTAAAGATTTGCGCGCGGCGATCGCGGAAGCGCGGCATGAACGCGAGTATGGCAAGCGCACGATTCTATTCATCGATGAGATTCACCGCTTCAATAAAGGCCAGCAGGACGCTTTGCTGCCGGCTGTAGAAAACGGCACGGTGACCCTGATTGGGGCCACAACCGAGAACCCATCGTTCGAAGTCACCGGCGCCTTGTTATCTCGATGCCGCGTGCTCGTGCTCAATCCCCTGGCTCCCGCCGAAGTAAAAACGATTCTCGAACGCGCGCTGGCAGACAACGAAAAGGGGCTGGCAAAACTGCAGCCAGTAATTTCTGAAGAGGTCCTCGAACGCGTAGCTAACTCCTCCGGTGGGGATGCGCGCGTTGCACTCGCCGCACTGGACGCAGCGGTGGAATCAACCGCGCCAGACGAGACCGGCGCGCGACATATTTCCAACGAAACAATTATCGAAGCGCTGGGCCGCGCGCACTATGCTTACGACAAAGGCGGTGAGGACCATTACAACCTTGCCTCCGCGCTGATCAAGTCGCTGCGCAATTCCGATGTCAACGCTTCGCTCTACTGGCTGGCGCGGATGATCGAGGGCGGCGCAGATCCAGTATTCATAGCGCGGCGGCTTTGCATTCTGGCTTCGGAAGATATTGGTCTCGCAGATCCACAGGCGATGGTACAAGCATCCGCGGCCGCCGACATTGTGCGACTCATCGGATTGCCCGAGGGTTTGTTTCCACTCTCCCAAGCCACCATCTACCTGGCGCGGGCGCCGAAATCAAACGCTGTTACCAGGGCCTATAGCGCCGCGGCTGCAGATGCGTCCGCGACCGCGCGCGAGCCGGTGCCGCTCCACTTGCGGAATGCAGTCACGCCCTTGATGAAGCAGGTTGGTTATGGCGAAGGCTACCGATATGTTCATGGCGATCCGGATGCAAAAGATGAGATGGAATGCCTGCCAGAAAGTCTGCGCGGACGGAAGTACTTTGAGGAGGAAGATAAGTAAGATTTTCCATTTGTCATTGAACTAAACGACCGACGACCGGCGACGGACGACCGAAGAACAACCTGTTACCTGCGGTCGACGGTCCACCGTCGTCCGTCGCTCCTTAAATGACAAATGGAAAATTTTCTGCTTAACGAGTTACCAAACGCATGCCGTTAAAGACCGAGAAGGAACTTGCGTTCTTGCACGAATTATTCGTTGCGACTGATTGGGGCGAACGATTCGCCGAGTTGATCGACGAGCACGTCAAGTTACCAAAATCAGGTCATGCCCTTTACGTTGCGTCAGGCACGGGCGGTCATGCAATCGCGCTACAGAAACGCGCCGGCGAGAAGCTCACGTTTCTCGGTGTCGATGAAAGCGAAGAGAACCTCGAGCTGGCCCGTGTGAAGGCAAAGGCAGCGGTCAGGGACGCCATCGAGTTTCGCAGGGAGAGGCTCGATCGCCTCGCGCCTAAAGACAATCAATTCAATCTGGTAATTGGGGACGGCTCGCTGGTTCACAGTGAGCGCATTCCGGAAATGCTTGATGAGATGGTGAGAGTTGCAGCGCCCGGGGCCACAGTAGCGCTCACCTTACCGTCATTTTCCAGCTTCGGAGAGTTCTTTTCGATCTACTGGGAAGCCTTGCACAACCTCGGGCAGGTCGATCACGAGCGAGACGTAGAGAGTTTGATCACCGTGTTGCCAGCCGTGTCACGATTGGAAGAGCTGGCTGAACAAGCTGGACTTGAAAACGTTACCAGCACAACCAAGGTTGAGGAGTTTGACTTCGAGTCGTCTGAGAAATTTCTTACTGCACCGTTGATCGCTGATTTCCTGATGCCGATCTGGCTGGAAACCCTGCCGCAGGATTCTCACCAACAAGTGATTGACGAGATCGGACGGCTGGTTAATGAGGAAAGCCACGAGGCGGAGTTTGTCCTTACGATTAAGGCTACGCTAGTGAAGGGTGAGAAGGCGCTGAGCCGCTGAAGGTACTGAGCGCCGGTCTCGATCAGGAATTGACTAGGCCTGCTTTTCTTTAGCTTCTTTCTGCGCGTCCTTCTCCGCCTCTTCCAATCCCTCCTTGAAGGCGCGCTTGCTTTGGCCAAGTGACTTCGCCAATTGCGGCAGCCGCGTCGCTCCAAACAGGAGGAAAATAACTACGGCGATTACGAGAAGCTCGGGAGTTCCAAGTCCGCCAATTGCCAGCACGGTGTCGTTCATAACTTCCTTCTTTCTATTGATAGGGCAAAGCAAACAGTTTAACTGTTCTCGCCATGGTCAGATTCGTAGAAGAGATATTTCCTCCACGTCAGGTCCGCGCGACCAAGGTAGCGCATGATTTGGCGATTCACGTGCAACGAAAAACCGCGCGGCCGTCGCAGCAGGTGCATGCCTGATTCATCGGGAGTACGGTTGCCCTTTTTATGATTACACTTCTTGCAGCACGCCACCAAATTGTCCCACGACGATTCACCGCCGCGAGAACGCGGCAAGACATGGTCGAGAGTCAGCTCTGAAGGCGCATATTGACGGCCACAATACTGGCACGAGGAATGATCGCGCAGCAGGATATTCTTCCGGGACAGCGAGCGCCGCTCGAAGGGAATGTGGATGTACTCAGTCAACCGGATCACAGAAGGCGCGTGAATCGTCAGTTTTGCTGAATGAAGCATATGGCCATTGTGCTCTTCCACGCGCGCCACGCCCTTGAAGATCATTACTACCGCGCGCCTTTCGTTGCACACGTTAATGGGCTCAAACGAAGCATTCAGTACTAAGACTCTACCGGTCATACAGGGGCGATATTACGCGAGCGGCTGACTTAGTGACAAGTAAGGAGGCGCGAGGCCAGTGTCGAACATTCGATTTCTCTGTGTGATCTCGGTGTTCTCTGTGCCTCAGTGGTGATTGTCGTTGGGCCTTTTTTCACCACAGAGGCACTGAGGACACTAAGTTTGCACAGAGAACGGGAAATTCATGAGACCGCCGAGCTAAGCCCCAAAAGAGCAGTTAAGCTGTCACTTATGCTCAGCCGCCTGGCTGGATCGGCCGAATTTGTCCGTGGCGCCCACCAGAGCATCAATGATTCCGGGTTCACTGATTGAATGGCCAGCGTCGGGAATAATGTGCAGTTGCGCTTCCGGCCACGCACGATGCAGGTCCCAGGCGCTCGTGGCCGGACAAACAACATCGTAACGGCCCTGAACAATAACACCCGGAATCGCGCGAATGCTGCCGACGTGTTCAATCAGAGAATTGTCTGAATCGAAGAAGGCGTTGTTCATGAAGTAGTGGCACTCAATCCGAGCGAACGCCAGCGCAAACTCCGGATCAGCAAACTTTTCGATCATGCTGGGATCGAAGAACAACTTCGAAGTGCTACCTTCCCAAATGCTCCAGGCGCGTGCCGCTTCCAAACGAACAGCCTCGTTGTCGCTGGTCAGCCGCCGGTGATATGCGCTCACCATGTCCGCGCGTTCGCTTTCAGGAATGACCTTTAGGTATTCCTCCCAGACATCCGGAAAAATCTCGCTCGCGCCTTCCTGATAAAACCAGCGAATCTCTTTAGGCCGGCAAAGAAAAATTCCGCGCAAGACCAGTTCGCGTACACGATCGGGATGGGTTTCCGCGTAAGCAAGCGCGAGTGTGCTGCCCCATGAGCCGCCAAAGACTTGCCAGTGCCTGATGTTCAGGTGCTCGCGTAAACGCTCGATGTCTGCAACAAGATCCCAGGTCGTGTTCTCTTCGATGCTCGCATGCGGAGTGCTCTTCCCCGAGCCCCGCTGATCGAAAAGCACGACGCGATAGATATTCGGATCGAAGTACCGGCGATACTCTGGAGAGATTCCGCCACCCGGTCCACCGTGTAGAAAGACCGCGGGCTTGCCCTGCGGGTTGCCACACTGCTCGTAGTAAAGCTCGTGAACCGGCGAGACTCTCAGACGGCCGGTGTCGAATGGTTCAATAGGATCGCATAGGGTTCTCAGTTGTGACATGGTGCAGGATTCTATAGCAAACGAGTCGATATGTTTAATCGATCAAAGTCGAGCGGTAACAACGAACTCGAGGCCCGAAGGGCCGGTATTCAATAGCCATGCCCGTGAGGGCGTGGTCGAGGTCGTCTTGATAGGCCTTTGAGGCCCGAAGGGCCGGCAGTTCAGCCATGCGCTCGATTCGCAGTCATTTCGTTTCGTCCCGCACCTGCGGCGCTCATTTATTTTGCGCAGGATTGATCCACGCCCTTACGGGCATGGTTATTGAATACCGGCCCCTCGGGCCTAAGCTCGATCCAACCTCAGCTTCTCAAACCCAAACTTATCCGCGCAGCAACCTTTCAGAGCTTCCTAATGTTAGTAGCGCACCGGCCGCGCAATTGTAAGCACGAAAACCTCCGTCGCTCCGGCATCCAGCAGAGCACGGGCGCAGGAAGAGACCGTTGCTCCGGTGGTGAAGACGTCATCGACGAGCAACACACGCTCGCCTGCAAGCAGAGCTGGATGGGTCACACGAAAGGCATCCGCGACGGTGTCTCGACGCCCCTTCGCGTCCATGCCTGCACGGTGGCGGTTCGTATGCTTGTTACGGACCAGGCTCACTTCATCAAGCGGCAACGAGGTTGCGCGCGACAGTTCACGACCAATCAACGTTGCCTGATTGAAGCCTCTATCGCGTTCGCGTTCAGCGTGCAGGGGCACCGGAATAATTCGAGTAGCCTTGTTCAAAGGAGACTGCTGCTGCGCGTTGACCAGTTGATCGCGCAGCTTTCGGCAGATGTGCGGTTCGCGTTTGAGAACAAGAACTGAGGCCCGCAATGCGCCCGCGTAGACTCCGCAGGCACGCGCGGCAGTAAACGCGTCCTCGTCGCAGCGACGGCAGCGGACCTCTTCGCGTTTCTCCGTGGGGACAATCCCCAGCGACGGCTGTCCACATTTCCAACAAAGGACCTCGTCACCGGAAAATGTTTCAGTTTGTTGCCAGCAGTTCGCGCAGGCCGGTCCCAACGCTCGCGACTCAACACTGCCGCCACAGATAGCACAACCTTGCGGATACACGAGCGCGAGGCAAGAGTCGTAACCGAGACTGGACGCACGAGTCAGGAGCATAGAAAAGTTCCAGGTTTCAAGTGCCAAGTTTCAAGTTCTGATTTCCGGTCTTGCGTTCTTACGGTCCAGCTTTCCAATTCCAAACTTGAAACTTGAAACCTGCAACTTGAAACTTGAAACTTGAAACTTGAAACGGCCTCCCGAGCGCTTAGCTCAAGGAGGCCGTAATTATGCCATCAAGTATGACGGACTTCTATTCTTCTTCTTCGTTGAGCAATCCTCGCTCCTGCAGTTCCTGGCAACGCACGCAATGCCGCGCCCAGGGCACGGCTTCCAGGCGTTTTTCAGGTACCGCCTGCCCGCAGCGAATGCATTTGCCGTAGCCGCTGTCGTCCATGCGCACCAGCGCTTCATCGATCAGGTTCAGCATTTGCCGGTCATTGTCCGACATCGAAACCAACAGTTCTTTCGTATATGCGTTGGCAGCCATATCTGCCGGATCCTGGGTAGCCTCGGCGTCGCGCTCGCGACTATATAGCTCGGCCTGCTGAACCTGGCCTACCAGACTCTCGCGCCGATCCATCAGCTTATCGCGAAAAACTCGCACTCTTCTTTTGTCCATTGTCGTTCTCATCCTCCACCCCTCGTGATTTCCTTACTTCTGATAAGGCAGCCCATGAATGATCGTGTATGCCCGGTACAATTGCTCCAGCAACACGACCCGTGACATCTCGTGAGTCAGCGTCAGGCGCGAAAGACTCCAGCGCTTGTTTACGCGCCCGGCAAGTTCCGCCGATACTCCGTTGGGTCCGCCCACTATAAAAGCCGCTTCCTTTGTCCCGCCGTCCTGCCACTGCCGCATGAGTTTAGCCAACTGCTCCGAACTCCACTCGGTTCCTTCAGGATCGAGCAATACATTTATGGCTCCCTCGTGCAGTCCGTCTGAGATGCGCTTCGAATCTTTATCGATGCCCGCCTTTTCCCCAGCGGCGGCGCTCTCCCGAAATTCGGAAATCTCGCAGCGCGTAAAATGCGAGAGTCTGTTCAGGTAGTCATCAATCAGCGCCCGCATCCGAGCGTCTCTGGTCTTACCTGTCCAAATCACTCGCAGCTTCATGGCTTAAGCAAGGATGAAGGCGCAAGGATGACGGATGAAACAAAGCCACAGCGGCCTCGATCCCTCTTTCGTTTTTCATCCTTCATCCCTCATCCTTCATCCTTAGACTTTTGCCGCGCGAGCTTCTCGTAAAGATTCTTCCGGCTGATGCCGAGAATTCGCGCCGCTTCGGTTTTGTTTCCTTTAGCCGTCGCCAGAATTTCAGCCACATATTCAGCCTCAACAGCTGCCAGGGACTGCGGCACTGCTCGTCGCCGTTGTAGGCTCACGGCGATGCGAATTGGCTCCGGTAGATCCTCCAACTCAATCAGCTTGCCGGTAGAAACAATCACCGCTCGCTCTATCGTATTTGCGAGCTCGCGAACGTTGCCGGGAAACTGATATTCACTGAGCAGAGCCAGCGCCTCTGGAGAAACATCGTTGACCTGCCGCCCATGCTTTGCCGCATAAGACTTCACGAAGGCAGTTGCCAGTTCCGGCAAATCTTCGCGACGGTCGCGCAATGCCGGCACTTCAATGTGCACAACATGCAGCCGGTAATATAGGTCTTCCCGAAAATGGTGGCGCTTGACCGCGTCGTCCAGATCAACATTAGTCAGGGCTATCAGGCGGGCATCCACTTTGATCGTCTTACGGCCACCAAGCCGCTCAAATTCTCTCGTTTCGATCACGCGCAGCAGCTTTGCCTGCGAGTCGATCGAGAGATGAGCGATTTCGTCGAGCACCAGCGTACCTCGATGCGACGCCTCCAGCCGACCCGGCTTTTCTTCAGTCGCACCGGTGAAAGCGCCGCGTTCATAGCCGAAGAGCTCGGCTTCGAGCAAGCTGCTTGGAAGCGTCCCGCAATCAATTTTTACAAACGACTCGGCGGCCCGACTTGATTTCGAGTGGATGTAAAAAGCGACTGCGTCTTTGCCGACTCCCGACTCTCCGGTTATCAGCACATTCGCATCAGTTACAGCAACGCGCTCCGCGAGACGAATGGCCTCGCGCATCGTTTCTGAATGCGCAATGATTTCGATCACGATTCACTTCTTTTCAAAGAGCTATTGACGTCATTGGCGAACTCGGGCGGCAGCTCAACTCGCTTCGACTCGCGCCAGAGTCTTTCCAGGTCATAAAACTTTCGCGCCTTGTCCCCGAAGATGTGCATTACAAAATCTCCGTAGTCGAGCAGAATCCACTCAGCTGTTTTGTAACCTTCAACGCGAATCACCGGCGTTCCTGACTTCTTTAGCGTTTCCACTACTTCGTCAGAAATTGCCTGCACTTGCCGTTCGTTCGCGCCGCTGGTAATGATGAAATAGTCAGTAAAGCTTGCGATTTCGCGCAAATCCAGCACCACCGCATCGATCGCTTTCTTTTCCGCGGCGGCCGTTAGGGCCATCCAGATTCTTTCGTCGAGCTCAGCCGGTTCCAACTCCTTCGCTGTGGTCTTGAGTTGCAAGTTTCCGCTTGTTGTTGGACTCAGGGATTGTTCCTTGATAGTTGAATTAGACATCAGTCGTATTTCGGTATAGCCGGTACTTTCTTATGTATTCCGCTACTTCAAGCGGTACTAGTTTATTTAACTTCTCGCCGTCGTCCTCGTTAGCCGCTCGTCTGATCTCCGTCGCTGAAACGTCAAGCAGCACGGCGTCGGTTACAAATACTTTTTGGGTGCCAGGCTCACTTGCTCCCACCTTTGCTGCCCCCCGCAAATCAAGAACATTCGCTGCGATTTCTGCGGTCGCGGGTGCCGCGGAAATTTCGTAGCCTGGTCGCGTTACCACAATCAGATTCGCCAGCGTCAGCAGGCGTCGCCATTCTCGCCAGCTGGTGATCTCCGCCCATGAATCCGCGCCCATCACAAAAAACAGATCGGCCGACACTCCAAACCGCGCGCGAAAGTGAAAAAGCGTGTCAACCGTATACCGCCGCCCGGGACCATCCAGTTCAAAAGTTGAAATAGATAGCTGCGGGTCCGCCCTGGTTGCCAGGGCTAACATCGCGTAACGATGCAGAGCTGGTGAAACCTCGCGATCCTGTTTGTGTGGCGCAACCATGGCCGGCACAAACAAGAACTCATCAATGCCAAATAACTGTGTAACTCGTCGGGCGATTTCCAGATGGCCCGAATGAACCGGATCAAACGTGCCGCCGTAAATAGCAATCCGCTTCCGCATTTTTCGTAGGACAGACATTCCTGTCTGTCCGGATCAGCCATTTCAGACAACGCAGGACAGGCAGGAATGCCTGTCCTACACGGCCAGTTCAATTACGCCTGCTTGACGAGTCGCTTCTGCCAGTTCATCGAGTCGAGCAGCGATTGCGGCTACAAGTTCCTTCGTGCCCCGGTTCGTCACCGAAGAGATTTCATAGAACGGTACCCCATCGGCGGCCGCCTGGCGCCGCAGCGACTCCAACCGTTCAGGTTCGTCGAGGGCGTCGATCTTGGTAGCAACCACGAACTGAGGCCGTTGCGCCAATTCCGGATTGTAAGACCGCAATTCATGGTTCACTGTCAGATAGTCTGTAACGGCATCGCGTCCCGAGACGGACGAAACATCGACCAGATGCAGCAGCAGTTTCGTCCGTTCGATATGCCGAAGAAAACGATCGCCCAAGCCTGCGCCTTCATGCGCCCCTTCAATCAACCCGGGCATGTCGGCCATCACAAACGTGCGAAAGTCGCCGAGATCGACAACGCCGAGGTTTGGTTCCAAAGTCGTGAACGGATAGTCTGCAATTTTGGGTTTCGCTGCTGAGACGGTCGAGATCAACGTCGACTTTCCCGCGTTCGGAAATCCCACCAGCCCAACATCGGCGAGTAGTTTTAGCTCGAGCTGCAGCTCCAGTTCTTCACCTTCACTTCCGCTCTGGTGATAGCGCGGCGCGCGATTAGTTGAGGTTGCGAAATGGGAGTTACCAAAGCCCCCGCGCCCACCTTTTGCAGCGAGCCAACGCGAACCATCCGCGGCGAGGTCGTGCAGGATTTCCCCGGTTGCGCTGTCAAAGATCTGCGTGCCTACCGGCACTCGTACCGTATGGTCGTCTCCGTCCCGACCCGAGCAATTTGAACCTTCACCATGCCGGCCGCGATCAGCAATGTGTTCCGGGTTATAACGAAGGTGAAGCAACGTATTGAGGGAGGAATCTGCGACAATCCAAACATCCCCGCCACGACCGCCATCGCCGCCCGAAGGCCCACCGCGCGGCACAAACTTCTCCCGGCGAAAAGCCGTTACGCCATTGCCTCCGTGGCCGCCTTGAACATGAATCTTGACCCGATCGATAAACATTTAAATCGAAAGCGACGCCCTGCGCTAAGTTTGTGACTTGGCTCAGGCGTCGCGTGATAGCGCTGTTTCGTTTACACGACTTATGCTGAAGACGCCTGCTCCTGCGGGTAAACGCTGATGAATTTTCCCGTGCGACCCTTGTCTTCAAACTTCACCACGCCAGAGACAAGAGCAAACAATGTGTCGTCCTTGCCGCGGCCGACGTTTTTGCCGGGCTTCCATTTCGTGCCTCGCTGGCGGGCAAGGATGTTGCCGCCAAGAACGCTTTCGCCGCCAAACTTCTTCAGACCGAGTCGC
>JBOGOP010000067.1:0-21470 GCA_050747225.1 Pyrinomonadaceae bacterium | reverse complement strand
GATGAAATGGCTTCGCCATCGGATGTGCGGTGGTGGCTCTGCCCCACCGTAAGCTCTCAGTTCGCTTCCCGGGGCTGCGCCCCAAAAAGGCGTAGCCCAAACACTTACGTGCTAGTGCGGAAGGGCTGAGCCGCTTCCGCACATCAGTTGATCGGCAAAGCCCTTCCTTTGCGTGAATCAAAACACTGGGCCTTCGAGATTCCGACTTTTTGTGCAAGCTACCGATCGTGGCCGAGCGCGGTAGCGCCGGATGCTGAAGTCAAGTTGGCTGTGAACGATTGGTGGCGATTCGCCGTCGCCGCAGGATCACCCCGCCCGATCCAGTTGAGCCTGGCATCCGGCGCTACGCGCTCGGTTCTGCAACTGTCCCACTATGAAAAACTCAACTTGTCGCCGAGTTGCTCTCGGGCGTAAGATTTCGGCGCAAATCCTCCACGCAAATTGCAGCATACCGGGAAGTATTTTTGGACAGAGTTTGTCCGTTAACACAAAGGAGCTTCATAAATGAAACGCGTTGTCTTTCTGTCCCTACTTGTGGGCGCATTGATCGTTGGGTCGTTGGTCACATCGCGTCGGGCGCAAGCCATCACCTATGGCTTCGTCGACTCGAACAATACTTACAGCAACGTTGGCGCGTTCATCGTTAAGTCGCCAACTACCGGTCAGATTTTCCCCATCTGTTCAGGCACGATGATCACGTCGAACGTATTTCTTACGGCCAGTCACTGTACGATCTTTTTTCAACAGGACCTCGCGCTCAGGGGCTTCACCGCCTACGTCAGCCTCGACCGCTCCATTCCCTTTGGCGACTTGACCAGCGGGAAGACAAAACTACTCGCGGTCTCTCAGGTAGTGACCAATCCTAACTACAACCAGGCGCAAAGCGACTCGGGCGACATCGGGGCCTTGATTCTGCAATCGAACGTGAATGGTGTCACCCCTGCGACGCTGCCGGCCTGCGGCCTGCTCGATCAACTTTCGGCACAGAATGGTTTGAAGACTGCTGTGTTCACCGGGGTGGGTTATGGGCTGCAGAATCGAGTCGTCGGCGGGGGCGTGCCTTTCTTTCAGGATATGAATCCGATACCGCGTATGTATTCGTTCTCGAGTTTCAACTCTCTCAACGGAGGCTACATTCGTCTCTCGCAAAATCCTTCGACCGGAAACGGCGGCACCTGTTTCGGTGACTCTGGCGGGCCGAACTTCATGAATCTCAATGGTCAGCAGATCCTGGCAGCAATAACGATTACGGGAGACTCGGTGTGTCGATCCACCAACGTTGACTACCGAGTCGACACGACGTCGGCGCAGGGATTTCTGGCTTATGTGAATGCTGCGTTTGGAACATCGATTCCGATTAGCTGCTAGTACCAAGCGCCAAAGGCGCGGAATGTGAAAGCCTGGGGCAGGGCCCCAGGGCTGCCATACGAAGAAAGTCCTTAGCGCTGAAAGCGCGAAATGAATCTTTAGTTGATCACGAACGAGCGCAGGATTTCGCCGCGTTGCGGCTAAGGAATTATTGCTGGCTCGTTCCTGGGGCGTTGCCCCAGGCTTTCACATTTTGCGCCTTTGGCGCTGAGGATTCCAAGCCAAACAACTCCATGAAAGTGCAACGTCGTTGCAAGTCAATCGCAGTCGATCGCGAGCCTGCCGGCATGTGATTTGAAACAACTTCTCTGTGTTGTGAGGCGTTCAGCCAGTCGACCTAAGATATATCCTGCATTTGACATATAGTGGCCGGGCGCGTAGGGTGTAAGTCGAACCGAGTCCAGCTTACTCCGCTCTCAGCTCCTCTGGGATCATCCAGATCACCTGATAAATCCACAGCTCAATCACTAGAACCATCAGGGCGTCATACGTTCCCCAACCAGTCTGTAGTCAATTTCTGTCTGGACGAACGTAGCACACCGCATAAGGAAGGTAATCAGACTATGACGACGAATATCACACCATTACATGATCGCGTGATCGTGAAGCGCATTGCAGAAGGTGAGCAGATCCGTGGCGGCATCATTATCCCCGACAGCGCCAAAGAAAAGCCGCAGGAAGGCGAAGTGATCGCGGCCGGTGAGGGGAAATATAAGGAAGACGGAACGCGCCAACCGCTGGACGTCAAGAAGGGCGATCGGGTCCTCTTCGGTAAGTACAGCAGTTCGGAAATCAAGATCGACGGCGAAGAGCTGCTGATCATGCGCGAGGACGAGATTCTCGGCATCATCACCCGCGCTGGTGCGGCCGCCGGCGGGAAAAAGAAGTAGGAACGGTGAAAAGTGAAGGCAGAAAAGTAAGGGCGCGACGGATGAAGCTCAGCTTCTGACTCTTTACTCTTCACTTTTCACTGATGTTTTAACCGAATTTGATTGGAGAAAAACAAAAAATTATGGCAAAGCAAATAACACATGGCGAAGCGGGACGCGCGGCGATTCTGCGTGGAGTTAATCAACTGGCTGACGCGGTGAAAATCACGCTCGGTCCGAAGGGACGCAACGTCGTCCTCGGCAAATCGTATGGCAGCCCAACGATCACCAAGGACGGTGTCACCGTAGCGAAAGAGATTGATCTCAAAGATCCGATGGAGAACATGGGCGCGCAGATGGTGCGCGAAGTGGCCTCCAAAACAAGCGACGTTGCCGGCGACGGCACCACTACTGCAACCGTGCTGGCGCAGGCTATTTACCGCGAAGGCGTGCGGACTGTCGCCGCTGGTGCAAACCCAATGGCCCTGAAACGCGGCATCGACAAAGCAGTCGAGCGCGCCACTGCCGCCATCAAGAAACTGTCGAAGCCAGTGGCGGGCGACATGATTGCCCAGGTTGGCACAATTTCGGCCAACGGCGATGCAGCGATCGGCGAGTTGATTGCCGAAGCGATGGCCAAGGTTGGCAAAGACGGCGTGATTACGGTTGAAGATGCTAAGACGATGGAAACGGATCTGGAATTTGTCGAAGGGATGCAGTTTGATCGCGGCTATCTGTCGCCTTACTTCATCACCGATGCCGAAAAGATGGAAGTAGTGCTCGCAAATCCGCTGATCCTGCTGAGCGAAAAGAAAATTGCGGCGATGAGAGACTTGCTGCCGATTCTTGAGCAGGTTGCCAAGTTGGGCAAACCGATTCTGATTATCGCGGAAGATGTTGAAGGGGAAGCCCTCGCCACGCTCGTGGTGAACAAACTGCGCGGCACAATCAACGTGGCTGCAGTTAAAGCGCCGGGCTTTGGTGATCGACGCAAGGAGTTGCTTCAGGACATCGCGATACTGACTGGCGGCAAAGTCATCAGTGAGGACCTGGGCATCAAACTCGAGAACGTCACCGTCGAAGATCTGGGACGGGCCAAGAAGGTGACGATTAGCAAAGACGACACGATTATCATCGATGGCGCCGGTGACACCGACAACTTGAAAGCGCGCGTGAAAACCCTCAAGACGCAAATTGAAGATACTTCGTCGGATTACGACCGCGAGAAATTGCAGGAGCGACTCGCGAAACTCGTCGGCGGCGTGGCAGTGATTCGCGTCGGCGCAGCCACTGAAACTGAACTTAAGGAAAAGAAAGCACGCGTTGAAGACGCAATGAATGCGACTCGCGCGGCCGTTGAAGAAGGCATCGTGGCCGGCGGCGGCGTAGCCTTAATTCGCGCAGCCAAGGCCCTGGACAAATTCAAAACGTTTGAAACAAATGAAGACGGCGAGACGACCGGCGATGAGGACGAGCAGATTGGCGTCAACATCATCAGGCGTGCACTCGAAGAGCCACTGCGCCAGATCGTTCAGAACGCCGGCAAAGAAGGCGCGGTGATTGTAGAAAAAGTTAGAGGCAATAAAGACCCAAACTTCGGCTACAACGCCGCCACTGAAACTTTTGAGGACCTTGTGGCCGCAGGGATTATCGATCCCGCGAAAGTCACGCGCTGCGCGTTGCAAAACGCCGCATCAATCGCGGGCTTAATGCTTACAACCGAGGCCCTTATTTCTGAGCTACAGGAAGATGACAAGCCACGGGCTCTGCCCGGCGGCATGGATATGTAAATCCCAACCGTCCTTAGCAAATTGGGAAGCTCCATGTTCCGCATGCCGCTTCTGTTGACTTGCCAAAGGAGAAGTCTCCTGAGGTGAAACCCCAAAAGGGGAAAGGGTAAGAAAATTATGACTACGAAACTTTATGTTGGTAATCTCGCGTTTGAAACGTCGAGCAACGACCTGCAAACACTGTTCGCGAAAGCGGGCACAGTCGAAAGCGTCTCCTTGATTGAAGATCGCGAAACCGGTCGCTCACGCGGCTTTGGCTTCGTCGAAATGTCAACGAAGGAAGAAGGCGATGCGGCTATTTCACAGTTTAACGGCACCGACTTAGGTGGGCGCACGTTGAAAGTGAACGAAGCCAAGCCCCGCGAAGATCGCGGCGGCGGTGGCGGCGGTCGCAACGGCGGTTCGCGCTACTAATTAGCAGCTTTACTGCTTCTCACGGGCCTCCAGCGGATTTATTCGCCGGGGGCTTTTTTTGCTGGCAATGCCTTCGGCGTAAAGAGTCCCCGGGAAAGTCAGTAGAACAAAGCACGCCTCAACGTCGTAGTTCAACAGGCTTTCCTAATTAGTGAAACGGCAAGATAATATTTCCCGGAGATCGCGAAAAGCTATGTACTGTCCGCAGTGTGGCACTGAATCTTCTGAGGGCCTGCAATATTGCCGGTCCTGCGGCGCCAATCTCAAAGTGATTGGCAAGGCCGTTTCGCTCAGCGAGGCGATTGCCCGCAGCGATCGCGGTCCGCTGCCCAAGATCAAAGAGATGATGAAGAATCTGAAGATCGAACACGTCAGCGAAGACATCTCGCGCGCGCTCGACCAAATGAACAAGGAAATTGTTCACAGTTCGGAGGATGCTCCAAAGCCGCCGAAGTTCATTGGCAGAAAAAAGAAGACTGCGGCGGAACGGCGCGAGAAGCACCTGACAACTGGTGCGGTTTCGCTCTTCAGCGGCGTCGGACTCGCTATCTTTCTCTATTACCTCACTGCAGCGCTGGTTTTGAAACTGCCGCCCGATGCTGTGGCCAAGGTGCCCTTTGAAATCGAGCCGGTGGTGAGAATGATTTGGCTGGTGGGTTTGATGCCGGCGCTGTCAGGCTTTGGCCATCTGGTCGCCGGGATTTTTGTGAGGCCGGATCCACCAGCGGAAATCGAGCCTGCGAAGCCGGTTCAGGCACTGCACGAAAGAGAACCGATTCCTTATGCGGCGCCTGTAAGCGTTACCGAGCGTACTACCAACCTGCTTGAGCATGAGGTTAGGGAAGGGCGCCGGTCCTAAGCGCTGGGTTCATCGTCCGATCAGGAGTTTGTAATAACCGGCGACACCGTTGAGTACATATTGGACCGCCAGGGCGGCAAGCACGATTCCCATCACGCGCGTCGCGATATGGACGCCGCCTTCACCCACCAGTCCAATCAAGCGCGCCCCCAAATACAACACCACGAAGGAACCGAGAAAGACCACGGCGATTGCTACGCCGATAGCGGCCAGTCGGTGCAGGTCGCCTCCGGCCTGCGAAGTCAGCAAAAGAATTGTCGCAATTGTGCCGGGACCTGAGAGCAGGGGCATGGCCAGGGGGAAGACAGAAATGTCCTGGCCAACTGATCCTCGTTCCGTTGGTTCAGGCGCTTGCAGGCCGCCGCGCTGTCCAAAGAGCATCGGCAAGGCCGCAACAAAGAGGAGTATCCCGCCGCTGATCGAAAAGGCGTGCACTGTTACGCCTAAATACGAAAGCACCGCGCGTCCGGCGATAAGGAAAAACAGGGCAACGCCAAAAGCGATCAGCACGGCGCGAATCAGTATCGCCCGTCGGCGACGCGGCTCTTCATCCTTCGTTAGGGCCACGAAAATAGGCACGACGCCAGGCGGATCGACCACCACCATGATCGTAACGAAAGACGCGAGTCCAAATCTGAAGAAGTCCTGATCCATGCGCAGAGACAATAAGGCCTCTTGAGGTGAGAGGGCAACATTCTCTCAAAGTGGGCGTGCATCACAACCCGGCGCGATGCGATCCACGAAATCACACGAAACTACACTAACTATTCGTGTTGTTTCGTGTTATTTCGTGGATCGCCGACATATCGGCGGAACTAAATACAAATCCGATCGAGTAGCTCATTCGTAATTACATCGACTAAACTATTAGCCGAGCAAGGAGCGCAATCATGAATCGACGTTATTTTCTTTCATCATCAATGGCGCTGGGAGCGCTGGTGGTGTTCTCGAAGCTGCCGCCAGCACATGCATTAATGGTGGATGACAAAAAAGCGAAAGGCAGTTATTCCCTCAAGGCTCAAGGAGTAAAAAAAGTGACCAGGACCAACGAAGAATGGAAACGCATCCTCAACCCCGACCAATACCGAGTCACGCGCGAGAAAGGTACCGAAGCGCCCTTTTCAAGTCCGCTAAATGAAATCCACGAACAGGGGATATTCGAGTGCGTTGCCTGTGAGTTGCCGCTGTTCAGCTCGAACGCGAAGTTTGACTCCGGCACCGGCTGGCCGAGTTTTTGGCAACCCATTGCCAAAGAAAATGTGCATGAAGAAGTAGACAACAGTTTGTCGGAAACTCGGACTGAAGTGTTGTGTGCGAGGTGCGATTCTCACATTGGCCACGTCTTTGAAGACGGTCCGCGACCGACGGGCTTGCGTTATTGCATGAACGGCGTGGCGCTGAAGTTTGTGAAGGGCCAAGCTTAGGTCGAGACTGCTGGACCGCTTCCGTACGTTCTTCCCTCTTAATTCATACGCTGGTGGCGCCCGGAATAGTGTTAATCCCTACGTTTGTCTGAAATTCGAGTCCCCTGCAAGTAGGCACAGAGTTTGCCGAAGTGAGAAGTACTCAGTCATCTTGAAAGGGGACATCTGATGAACGGATCTTTATTCGCGCAGAAAATGAGACGAAATATAGCCGTCTTCTTAACGTTACTAACGCTCGTCTTTGCAATTGAGCCGATCAGCGCGGTCGCGTCGGCGCGCTCGGTTGCGGCGGCGGGCTCGCCTGCCGCGGCCCAGACAGTACGTCGACGACGACGTCACCGCAGTTTTTGGAAGAAGCACCGTGACAAACTGACCGTCGCCGGCTCGGCGCTGGGCGGAGCAGCGATCGGCGGCATTGCGGCCGGCAAGAAAGGCGCCGCAATCGGTTCGCTGGCAGGCGCAGGTACCGGGGCACTCTACACCTACAAACTTCGCAAACGTCACCGGCACCGCAGATACTAGTCGCCGGTTACGCTCCGAAATCTAAATAGACAAAATGAAATAGGGGCACGCGCAGGTCGTGCCCCTACTTTTTTTGGTCACGTCTTATGTTGGCAGTCAAAGCCTGGCTAAGCTGGTTCAGAGGAAGTGTCAGCGAGGTTGCCAATAGCGGTGATTAACTCGTCCGGCTGCACCGGCTTTGGCACAAACATATTGAAGCCGGCGGTCAGCGCGTGCACGCGATCCTCAACACGCACGTAGGAAGTTAGCGCGATGGCCGGAATCTGATAACCGCCGCTCGTGCCAAGTGCCCTTATCTTCCGAATAAGTGAATAGCCGTCTTCGACGGGCATCGCCAGATCCGATACCAGGACGTCTGGGCTAAACCACTCCAGCACTTCCATAGCCTCGCTCGCGGACGCCGCCGTGTGTACTACTGCCCTCGAGCCGTCCAACATGATGCGGACTACTTCCAGCGTATCTGGATCATCATCGACCAGCAGCACCTTTACACCGTCGAGCGAGGGAAGAGAAGTGAAATGTCCGCTGGAAACTTCTTTAGCGCGCAGGCTTCCGGTCACCCTATTCCGACGAGTTGTGCTCTGCGGCGCCAAAGGAAGTGTGATCGTGAACGTTGCACCTTGCGCCGCGCCGGCGCTGTCTGCCTTGATTGAGCCGCCGTGCAGCTCAACCAAATGCCGCACGATAGCTAACCCCAAGCCAAGGCCACCGTGGTTGCGCGTGGTAGTGCCGTCTGCCTGACGGAACCGATCAAAGATAAACGGCAGGAACTCAGGACTGATTCCGAAACCGGTATCGCTCACACGCAGCTGCATGTTCGCATCTGCGCGTTTGACCTTGATTTGGATACGTCCTCCAGTAGGGGTGAACTTAATGGCGTTTGACAACAGGTTCCAGACGACTTGCTGCAAGCGACCAGGATCACCAGAGGTGTGACGAGCCGAAGGATCAAGGGTTACTTCCAGATGCAGGTCTTTGGAATCTATCGCCAACTGTACCGAGTCAATCGCGGCATTGATGACCGAGGCAATATCGACCGGTTCATTCCGCAGGCGAAGCTTGCCGGTAATCACTCGAGACACATCCAGAATGTCTTCGATCAGTTGCGCCTGCACCTTCGCATTGCGGTCAATCGTTTCCACCGCGCGCTCTGTAGTAGCTTTGTCCAACCTGCCGTTGCGAAGCAGATGCGACCAGCCGATGATCGCGTTTAGCGGTGTGCGTATCTCGTGCGAGACGGTCGCCAGGAACTCATCCTTAAGGCGATTAGCGTTCTCAGCTTCGGCCCGGGCGATTTGTTCACCGGAGAGTGCCAGACGCAAACGCTCCTCAATCTGTCGCCGTTCCTTAACTTCGATTTCCAGCGACCTTGCCTTCTGTTGAAGCAAGGCAATCACGCGCAGACGAGCATCAAGGTCAGCCACACTTGCATAACTCTCGGCTGGAATTACGCGAGAGTGGACACTGCAAACGCTGTTGTGTGGTTCGACGAGGCGTTCGCCATCGAATCCGTTCATTGGATAGGCGCAGAAGAGTGAGAAGGAAAGCACTTTCTGCAGTTCGTTCCAGAGTTCCTCGATGCGGAGTGCGGCAGAAAAGTTACCTTCGGCCCAAAGCAGAGCAACCAATTCACCAAACGCCCTGGTGCGAGCTCGCCCATCCGTCATGCCGGCTACTACTCCACCGATTACGTCATTAAAGCGCACGCGATCAGGGGCGCCGTCAACCATGATTTTCGCAAGCGCATCGGTGGCATCCAGTGAGACATAACCGCCACCTGCCCTGGCGCCTGCCACGTCCAGTCCATTGGCTAGCAGTAATTCGTCGAGTGCCTTGCGGTGCGCTTCTGTTGCTACGACGATGGCGCCGTCGCCCGACTTGATGGCCTTTCCAATGAAGCCAGTCAGGGAGTTCAAAAGAAAACCATCGGACTCATAGAATTGAACGAAGTGTTCTGTATCACCCATCTCCGTCCAATCCGCGCGCGGGGCACGGTTAGACTTGGCGACGTCCGCCATATTGAGGCTTACCACTTCCTGAACTGGATTAACGTTGATGGTGGATTTGCTCAAGAGATACTACCCAACATTCGTTTAGGCTTTGTTGCTGATGTCACCCTAAACATAGACTGAAACCTGTGCTACGTCCGCGTTGACATTCTAGCGATGTTCTCAAATTCATTCCAGAAGCTCAGGTCTGCGAAATTATGGTATTTGTGTGTCCTCTTCGTGATACTCTTCCCGCTTCCGACAATTCTTACATAACTATTACCGTCGAGTTTCTAACTCAGGTCTAGGATTCAGTCTGAACCCCCAGACTTCAAGATCACCACCAGCGAAGGAGCATGCGATGAAGGTACTTTTCGTCAACCCGGAGTTTCCCGATACGTATTGGAGCTTTCGTCATGCGTTACCGTTTGAGCGTAAGCGTTGCGCTTTTCCGCCGCTGGGGTTATTGACGGTTTCGGCGTTGTTGCCAAAATCCTGGGAGCGTCGGCTGGTCGACTTGAATGTTCGCTCGCTGAAGTCTTCCGCTATCGATTGGGCTGACATTGTTTTTGTGACCGGCATGCTGGTTCAGAAAGAGTCGGTACACGAGGTTGTCAGACGATGCAAGCAGCGGGGAAAGCGCGTCGTTTTGGGCGGGCCCTACGTCACCACCACGATTGAAGACCTGCCGGCGGTGGATCACATTTTTCTGGGCGAAGCTGAAACGACGCTGCCGCAGTTTCTCGAAGACCTCGAGCGTGGCGAGCCAAAGCGAACCTATCAAGCTGCTGAACGTCCGCCGCTGGCAACCACGCCAGTGGCTGATTTCTTCCTTGCGGACATGAAGCGCTACAGCGCGATGTCAGTGCAGTATTCGCGTGGCTGCCCCTTCAACTGTGAATTCTGCGACATCATCGAGATCTACGGCCGCATCCCGCGCACAAAAAGCAATCAACAGATGTTGGCCGAGTTTGACGCGCTGCTAAGTCTGGGATGGCGCGGCACCGTTTTCATCGTTGACGATAATTTCATCGGCAACAAAAAAAACGTCAGACGCCTGCTCCCGGAAATCACCGAATGGCAGGAAAGAAATGGTTTTCCATTTTCATTTTTGACTGAGGCAAGCGTGAATCTCGCAGATGACGAGGAACTCCTGGCCGACATGCAGCGCGCTGGTTTTCGGCGGGTCTTTCTCGGAATTGAAACTCCGGTTGAAGAGAGTCTCAAAGAAGCGCAGAAGTCGCAGAATCGTGGAGACCTGCTCGAGTCAGTGAAGAAGATTCAGGGTTATGGAATGGAAGTGATGGCCGGCTTCATTGTCGGGTTTGATAACGATCCGGAAGACATCTTCGAACGTCAAATAAGATTTATTCGAGATAGCGCGATCCCGCTTGCGATGGTCGGACTGCTCACCGCGCTTCCGGATACGCAGCTTTGGCGGCGGCTGGAAAAAGAAGGACGGCTACTAGGCGAGAGCTCCGGTAACAATACGAATTGCTCACTTAATTTTGTACCCAAGATGGATGCGGCGCGATTAATCGAAGGGTACCAATCGATCATGCGCACCATTTACAAGCCAAGCGAATACTACCAGCGCGCGCTCGATTCACTTAAGCGTACAACGCAGGAGCTGCCCGATCCCGCTCGCGTCAAGATTGTTAGCGGCGTGGCGGCGTTTACTCGCCTGATAGTTAAGTTGGGAGTAGTTGATCGGGAACGAAAAGAATTCTGGCGCTTCCTGGCGCGCACCATAGCCAGGCACCGCGATCAGTTTCCGGCGTCGATGCGGCTGGCCGCAATGGGTTATCACTTCCGGAAGTTGAATGAGGCGTACGGTAAATGACTGCTTTGCCTCAAAAGTCTCGGAAGCGGACTGGATGATCCGACGCGTAGCGTCGAAATGAGTTTAGCTCGGTCCTTTTAAGGCCGGGCAGCGGACTGGGCTAGTCTCTGTAAGTGTTCATCGCGTCGCTAGCGCGACTCGAAAGGCAATTATTCGTCTAAACCGGCCTTGAAAGGCCGGGCTAAACTCACGCCGACGCTAACGCGTCGAAGAGGTCCGCAGGCAAGACGGCGATCCTCCTTATCGTCTCATTCACAAGTTCACTCAGGTTCAGCCAAAGCCGCTAAGAGAATACTTTTTTGACGGCCTTCTTCGTTCCGCGTCCAAAGTGCTTACCCGCACGCCCCATGTGTTTGCCAAAGTGTTTGCCACCGCGAAGTACGCGGCCGTGTCGCACGTTACTTCCCATGCTTTTACCGGCTTTGCCTACTTCGGAACCGCTCGTTTTCATCTGGCCGCCGGCGGTGTTTTTATTCTGCTGCGCAACGCCAAATAGCGGCGTCAGGGCCACGCACAAACCCAGCACTGCCACGATCAGGAACTTCACTGCTTCTCGCATACCACTTATCCTTTCAGCATCGTTTGCAAACCGCGGTCTGCAATCAACTTTGGTTCGGGGGTGTCGCAGGAGATTGTAATACGCTACCATGCCATCGTTTCGAGTGCCAGATTCTATCAGCGAGCCAGGCTTTGCAGGCACAACAGTTGCTCTAATTGACCAACAAAGGAGTAATTATGAAAACAAATAGTACACAAAAGAGAATCGGCGCAGCGATAGTTGTGTGGTCGTTTTTGCTTATTCTGGGTATTGGTGTCGGCTCAACCGCGCAGGCGCAATATCACAATAATCAGTATCCTAATAATCAGTATCCTGGTAACCAGGACGACCGAAATGATCGCAATCGCAATCGTCGTGGACGAAACTGGGACAACTACGGAAACTACGGCGGCTCTTTCGACCTTCGCCAGACGGCCCTGAACGCAGGCTACAACGAAGGTCTGGCAGACGGTGCTGCCGACCGGCAAAGGGGCCGCAGGTTTGATTTTCGTAACCAGAGCGACTACCGCAAAGCCACAAAGGATTACAGCTCCCGACTCGGCAGCCGTGATCTTTACATGCGGTATTTTCGTGAGGCTTACGAGACTGGATACAACGATGGCTACTACCCCGGTCGCAACGACAATAATGGAAACTCGAACCGCGACAACGGAAACTGGGATCGAAACAATAACGGAAACTGGGATCGAAATAATCGGCGGGGCCGCAACTGGGATCGTTACGGTACCTACGGCGGTTCCTTTCAACTTCGGCAGACGGCTCTGAATGCAGGCTACAACGAAGGAATCAAGCAAGGCCGTAACGACCGGAACAGAAACAACCGCTCAGACTTTCGCGACAACAGTGCATACCGCGATGCTTCGAAGGACTACAGCTCCAAGTTGGGTGATCGCGAACTTTATCGACGTTACTATCGCGAGGGCTACGAGAACGGTTACTACGATGGGCTTAATGGTTATTAAGAACCGCAGTTGAGAGTTAGCTCAGGTACAAAGGCGCGAGCCCGCGATGTGGTGCCGCTGATTCGCAGCACTATCGCAGGCTCGCATTGTTTTGAAGTGACGCGTCGATTAGCCGGCAGCCGCTCGGGAACCTTGTTCTTGTGCGGCCATCGCCTTGATCTTTTTGAGTTCTGGTCCCTTGATGCCAAAGTAGGTTGCCATCTGTACTATCTGTTTAGGGTCGACAAAGTCTTTGGGGTCCGCGCAAAACTTTTCCATAGCGGGGCCAAATTCACGACAAGTCATGCTCTTCGGAATCTTGAGGCCGAGGCCGCATTCTCCATCTTGCTTATACTGCAAACAGAATTCACAAACTATCATTGGGCTCTTTTCTAAAGGTTAAAATATCGGCCCGTTATCACTCGGCGTTCGCCCCGGAATTCAGTGGCCGACGGGTATTCGTTGAAAACGTGTCTTTCCTTCCGGGTCCTGCCACGAAATGTCCAGGACATAAGGTTTGGCCTGTCCTCCGACCACTTTCAGGCGGTCCAATAGATCAGCGCTGGCGTCAGCAATCTTACCATTGACCCACGTTTTGTGAGAGAGAATCACATTCTCCCGCGGTCGAATAGAACCAACCGCATCAAATCTAATGTGGGCCTTTGAAGGACCACCGCCCGGAGTCTCAAGGTCTTTCAGGAAGACTGTCAGAATCTCGATACACTTGAGCGGTTGATCAGCGTCGTTGCTCAGCTCCAAACGAAGGTTGGCTTCGAGATCGATGAATCTAAACGTAAAAGGCTTCTCAGCGTTAGTACTCATCTTTGCTTCTTTCTTGTGCGTTGACCTGGAGAGCTCCTCTTCCCATCTCGTTTTGCCTGCGCTAGTGAGAGGACGTCTCCCGGTTCGCATTTCAGTGCCTGGCAAATCTTCTCAAGCGTTTCGAAGTTGATACCCAGGGCCTTGCCCTTTTTCAAGCGCCAAAGCGTGGTGTGACTGATACCAGTCTGCTTAGCCAACCAGTAGAAGGTTCGCCCATGCTCGGCCAGCAATTGATCTACGCTTATCTCGATCATAGGTTCTTCCAATGTGCCTTAGTATTTACCACATGCGGCAACTATTGTCCATCTGCAATATATCCTGCATTTGACATATATGCGCCATTGCCGTAAGGTCACGGTGATGATCAATCTCTACATCAATGAGCGTCGTTCGGCAGAGGTGACCATTCTTGACTTGAAGGGCAGGCTGAGAGTTGGCGGGAACGCGCTGGCGCTGCACCGATCGATCCGGTCACTATTATTGGAAAAGAAAACTCAGATTGTTTTGAATCTTGCCGGCGTTTCGTTTATCGACTCTTGTGGCTTGGGCGAGCTGGTTGCGAGTCAGGTTTCCGTAGAGAACAAAGGCGGGGAAATCAAACTAATCGGTCTGACGGAGTCGTTGCGGGAATTACTAACGGCGACCAGGCTTCTCGCAGTCTTCGATACTTGCGCGAACGAAGCGGAAGCAATCCAGAGCTTTGCTGACCGCGTTTCAAATGTAGAGCCGCATACCACTCTTACCTTTGCCTAGTGCAGTCAGAAAGACGGTTGAAGGGAATGGTCACAGAACGACAAGTCCAAAGAAGTGTTCAGCCTGAACTGCGGACTCTGCGTCCACTGATTACGTCGTCGGAGTGGGATATTGAACGTGTAGTTGTTCTTCAAAAATTTACTCTCGACATCAGGACTTGATCGTCTTCTCCTTGTGCCGTCTGTTTGTTTTTTCAAACTCGACTAGTGCCGGGAAATTCTGATGTCATTCTCCACAACCACATCCAATCGAAACAACTGTGGGCGAGCGAACATGGTGGCGACGTGTGGATGGTGAGCGCGCTATTGACTGACGTTCAAAAAGTCCCGACGCCCAGGCTGCAATCTGTTGGCTAAGAAATCGAGGATAACGATGAGCTACGCGAAGAAGAATTTGAAGAATGTAATAGGATCGATCATTGGTGTGATTGTAGTTTCTGCAATCGCTATCTGGCAGTTTTACGCGTTCGTCAGCTTTAAGGATGCGCAGGGCGGGACGAGCCATTTGTGGTGGGCGATTGCGATGGCCATCCTGGCTTTTGGTTCAGCCTTCCTGGTGTTTTCGGCTTTGGTGCGGCACGACACCGATGATGACCTGCACATAACTCTAACGCCACGCGCGTGACCCGGCTGGTTTGAGAGAGGCTAAGAGATGAAGACCTTGTTTGCTATGCGCCGCGCCAATGGAGATTGGTTTGCCCTCGACGATCAAGGCACTTTCCGTGTCCCGTTGTTTGAAAGTTCCTGCGACGCGATGATCGCGCGTTCGCGGGAGACGGGAATGGAATGCTTCAGACCCGTCGTGCTTGACGCCGCGGCGTTTAAGAATCTTACGACTACGGATGAAGGCAAAGCTTGTTTCTGGCTAGTAGCAGATCCGCTGAAGAAGTTGAGCCGCGGTCGTGCGCTCGACCGTCAACAGTTTGAGCAACTTATGAGCAATGGCGAAGGACAACTCGCGAATCGCGGAGAAAGTAAATGATTTCTTCATGCGACCACTGTGGACGGATATTGGCCTTGTGGAGGATTAGGTGTCCCAAGTGCAAGAGGTCAGCGCTCAACTGGCTGCAACTTTGGGCCATCGCGGTTTTAGCAGTGCCTGCGTTCTTTATCGTCCTGAAGCTTATTTAGAAGCGCAACTGAATTCGAGGAATCCTGGTAAATCTGAAAGTCTTGAGAAACAACACCTGATGACCAACAAAGACAATCCAAATGGAAACGGCTTAACCGGAGTGGCAAATGAAGGAACCTGGCCGGGGATAGACTCCCGCTTTCGTCTAATCATCGTTGCCGGCTTGAGAACAAAACAACTACTGCACGGGTCTAAGCCGCGCATTGAGGCCGACAAGAGCAGGCGCAGAAACACCAGTATTGCAGTCGAAGAGGTGAAGCGCGGCCTGGTGGATTTCACGAAAATTGAAAAGCCCGCGGTGCATCAAAGTCACGGTGGCGGCCTCGACTGAAGGAGCGAAGATGTCGACAACGATGAGTGGACTGCGGGTCTACATTAATTCTCCGAGCACAACCGAATCGAGCCAGACCGGAATTGAAGTGAAAGACACTCCAGTCAGCGGAGTCTTCTACAGCCGGCGCGGCAATGGACCGATCTATCGCTGGTTGTACGAAGAGAAGCTGGCACATTGGCGCGCGCTGCGCATGAACACTTCAGACTTCGACACTCACAAGCTTGCGAATGCCAGTTGGAAGTCGGTGCCGGAAACTTTGCAGGTGCAGCTCGGCGCACATTACCTCGACTAGATTTGAGTTCCGGCCTGAAGGGCAGCTAACCTATCCTTGCCAAGGATCTCTCAAGCAGTTCAGAGTTCAAACTTTAGTTTGTCTTACTTGCAGAGACGCAAGCTAAAAGCTTGAACTCTGAACTACTGGCCTCTAACCGGAGGATTGAGTGTGACTAGCGCCTGGACGGCGAAAGATACAACCACCCATCAGGATCACGTCATCGCCCACCTCCTGGGCGCGACCTTCCTCGGTTACTTTGTTTTCGAGGAAGCGCTGTATGTTTTGCTGGACATTGGTTTCATCTGGACAATCTATCTCGACGGCGAAATGGGCTTGTTGCCCCACCCGGTGGCGGTCGGTGAATTGGAAATAGCCGGGGAAGCAAAGGAACAAATCAAGCGTGACATAGACGTTTTGCTTACCGACGGCCCTGGCGAAAGTCTCTTACGGCTTCACGCGCCGCCAGTGTCATGCCAAATCAAGGATGTGAGCTTCTTCGCCAGCGGCGCGCGCCGGCGTTTGCTGATTGCCGGTGAGGAAGCTAATGTGACGATAGAAACATCATTGGACACTGCGGAGATGCAAGTCTATGCCTCTTGAGGAAAACAAGGACTCCGGAACTGCGGATGGCAACAACAAACTTGACGACGTCGCCCAGACAGAACACGAGTATCTTCATCAACGTTTGAGTGAAGACCTTGGACGAGAGCCGACTGAAGAGGAACTCGATGAATGGCTCCGCCAGCATACGGAAGGGTACTAAAAAAAGTGATGAGTACTGAGTGATGAGTACTGAGTAAAAAAGGCACCTCGATTTCTCGTGGCGCCTTCCTTACTTACGGCTCAATTGTGAATGAGTACTACCAACACTCAGTACTCATGACTCAGTACTCATCACTTCTTAGACTCAGCTCATCACGACTATCTGATTGTCAACCTGCTTCACTCCCTTGACCGTTCTCATCGCTTTGTCGATCTGAGACTTGAGCGCTTCGCTCTTCACTGTTCCCGTCAACGTCACCTTACCGTCCAGAACTGTAGCTGTAATGCCCAAAGCCGAGAGGCTGGGGTCATCTCCAATCATCTTATCGATCGCCATTTGCACCACACCATCGTTGGAAGTATTTGCCGGCGCCGTACCGCCACCAGCCGGTGGCTGATTGATGATCACCGGAGGCTGATTCGCCACCGGAGCAGCAGCTGGTTGCTGAATTATGACCGGCGGTTGCTGTGCTGGCTGCTGGACGGGTTGCTGCTGAGCGGCAAGATTATCGTTAGCGAGATTGGATTGGTTGTTCATCAAGAACAATACCACCACTGTTATCAGCGCAATTGCTACGACC
Organism: Pyrinomonadaceae bacterium; assembly: GCA_050747225.1. Taxonomy (GTDB): domain Bacteria; phylum Acidobacteriota; class Blastocatellia; order Pyrinomonadales; family Pyrinomonadaceae; genus PSRF01. Next base: position 4,236 of record JBOGOP010000067.1, on the reverse strand, counting down.
ACGATTACGCCAACGGTCGCTCCGGAAATGCCACCTCGATCGTTGCGGACGGCTTCGGTGTGCGTGACCTCGCGCCTTGAAGTTGGTGTATCAACTACGACTCTGCTTCTCACCGCCTGTTCGTCATCGTATGCCATATTTCTTCCTCCCTGATGTTGATAGCCCGATTCCCGAAAGGTAAGGGGGCGCTCAAAAGATTTCACAGGGCTCCAAGTGCAATCGTCATTCCCTGCCAGGGAAAAGGTTTCTCTTTTCCTGAAACTCCAAAAAAATCGCTGGAATTGCATTCTCACTTTCGAGACAGGGCAACTTGCGCGTATGGTTTTGAGTCTGGCGACGTTCGAGAGTTGCTGAGATCAAGACACCTTGCCGTAGTAAATCGTGAATCGTAAATCGTGAATAGTGGCGATCACCGAGGCACGTGAGCACCTCGTCAAGAGGATCCCTTATCTATTTACGATTTACCATTTACGATTTACGATAAACCAATGACTACAGCACTCATCCATCATCCAGTTTTCAAAGAGCACGACACTGGCCCCGGTCATCCTGAGTCGCCTTCGCGTTATGGTGTAGTGATGAAGGCGCTACGCGAAGACGAAGAGCTGTGGCCGCGGCTGCGGGAAGTGCAGGCGAGGGAATCGCCGCGCGGGGACGTGCAGGCGTGTCACACACCCCAGCTTTATAAGCAGATCGAACGGGTGGTTGCCGAAGGGACCGGCTACCTTGACGCTGACACGGTTGTTTCAATGAAATCATTCGATGCTGCTTTGCATGGCACCGGCGCCGCGTGTCAGGCCATCGATCTGATAATGCGTGGAGAAGTTTCGAATGCCTTTGTGCCGGTGCGTCCACCCGGTCATCACGCGACCGCTGAGCGAGCGATGGGCTTTTGCCTCTTCAACAACGTAGCGGTGGCTGCCCGGTACGCGCAAAATCACTACCAGGAAATCGATCGCGTGGCCATCATTGATTGGGATGTGCACCACGGCAATGGCACGCAGGGCGTGTTTTATGACGACCCAACGGTCTTCTTTTTTTCAACTCATCAATACCCGTGGTATCCGGGAACTGGAGCCAGAGGCGAACACGGTGTCGGCCGAGGCCTGGGTTCTACGTTGAATGTGCCGTTGCGCGCGCTCACGCCAGCCGGCGAACATAAGCGGATGTTTGAGGCGGCGCTCGAAGAGATAGCCGGAAAGTTCAAACCCGACCTGATCATGATTTCCGCGGGCTTCGACTCCCACCACGGCGACCCGCTCGGCCAGTTGCTGCTTGAGGACGAAGACTTTGTTGCCTTGACTCGAACAGTTAAAGACTGGGCGCAGCAGACGTGTAACGGTCGGATCGTTTCGTGTCTCGAGGGAGGCTACAACCTGCAGACGCTGGGACAAACGGTGCGCGCGCATGTTGAGGAACTGGCAAGAGACTGACATTGGGCCAGCGGATTTATCGTCGATGTTGGAATTAGTTTGTATACGGGTATTAGTGAGAGTAAACTCAGGCCCACTTAAACCCGTTTCGGACCGCGAGCCCCGCAGGCGAGCTTGAGCGTTAGTCATACCCCCCGGCCCAGTCGCTGTCGGAGCTTGAACCATCGCTCGCGCCGAAGAGAGAGTAGGGAACCTCAGTCCCGCTCAGGAGAAACAGTCCTATGCCAGACATCGAGATCACTTGCGCGGAATGTGGAGAGATCTTTCCCTTCACAGAACGTGAGCAGGAATACTACCAGGAACGCAACTTAACTCATCCCAAGCGCTGCAAGCCTTGCCGCGATGCGCGCCGCTCAAATTTTGGCGGTCCCAAAGGTGGTGGTGGCGAACGTCAAAGATTTGAGATCACCTGCGATCAGTGTGGGAAAACAGACACTGTGCCTTTCAAGCCCTCGACTGGCAGACCGGTACTGTGCGGTGAATGTTTCGGCGCAAGTCGAGCTGCACAGCCGAGAACCTAAGTTTTTCCGAGTTGAGCTAGGATAGACCTTCCAGCCTGTGCGGACAAAGTAGTACAGTTTCCAGTCTGTGCCGGATAGGCAGAATGCCTGCGCTACTTGCGCGCTCTGGAGAGTAGGACAGACTTTCCAGTCTGTGCCGGACAGGCAGGAATGCCTGTCCTACAGTTGTAACTATGAGTTACGAGACTATTCAAGTCGAAATGCGGGACGCCGTCGGTATCATTACACTAAACCGTCCAGCCTCGCTGAATGCACTGACCACCGAAGTGGGCCAGGAGTTTCAGGCGGCTGTAGCTGAAGTTCAGCGAGGCGGCGCGCGAGCGGTAGTCTTAACGGGGGCGGGCCGGGCTTTTTGTGCCGGAGGCGACTTGCGGGAGATGCAGAAGATCGCCGAGCGTGAAGGAAAAGTAGGGGCGTTCTTTGACGAGCCTTTGCGAATGCTGAATGAGTGCATTCTGCTGATTCGACGAGCTCCGCTGCCGTTCATTGCCGCCGTTAACGGCGCAGCTTCGGGAGGTGGTTGCAATCTGGCATTGGCTTGCGACCTGGTAGTAGCCGGCGAGAGCGCTCGCTTTAATCAGGCATTTATCAAGATAGGGCTGGTGCCCGATTGCGGCGGAACGTTCATCCTGCCGCGCCTAATAGGTTGGAAACGCGCCGGAGAATTGATGATGACGGGCGAGGTAGTGACGGCCGCACGCGCTCTGGAGATGGGGATGATCAATGAAGTTGTCCCGGATTACGAGTTGCTCCCGAGGGCGCTGGCGATGGCTGAAAAGCTGGCAGAGGCGCCTACCGCGGCCATCGGACGAATTAAGGAATTGTTGGAAGCAAGCGCGACGAACGATTACGGTGGACAGCTGGAACTGGAAAGGAAGACGCAGATTCAGTCAGGACTAACCAAAGATTTCAGAGAGGGCGTCGCAGCCTTTATCGAGAAGAGACCACCAAAGTTTGTAGGCGGATAATTCTCGAAACAGTTTTTTGAGGTTGCGAGCCGCTGGTCTGAACCGGCGGCTCTTTTAGTTGCTGACCACTGCAGGAACAATTAGCCGCGGATGAACACGGATTCACGCGGATCAGAAAGGGAAGATAACAAGGTTGAAACTGAAATCCAGATCGGTTTCTATTTTTCATTTGCTTATCCGCGTGAATCTGCGTTCATCCGCGGCTAATGTTCTCATGTTATGGACTCACTAACGTACCTACAGCTTCTTCGGCGCAACCGTTCTTTCCGACGGTTGTGGTGGGGACAGGTGATTTCCGAACTCGGCAACTGGTTTAACTTCATTGCCGGGTTAGGACTGGTGCGCGTGATCTCGCATGGGGACGCAGGCGTAACCACCATCATGCTGCTCGCCAGGATGGTGCCATTCACAGTGTTTGCGCCTTTGGCAGGCGCCTTTGTGGATCGCTGGTCGCGCCGAATGGTGATGATCGCGAGCGATCTCGCGCGTGTTGCGGTGGCGATTGGTTTCCTGCTGGTGCGCGATCCGGAAGATCTCTGGATCGCCTACCTTTGCACCGCGCTGCTTTCTTTCTTTGGCTCCTTCTTCGAAGCGGCTAAGAGCGCGGCGATGCCCAACATCACCGGTGAGCGAGACCTGCTGGCGGGAAACGCATTGATGTTTTCTTCGCGGTTTCTGCTGATGTCTCTGGGTGCGGCGCTGGGCGGTTGGACTGCCGCCAACGTCGGCTATAACGCAGCCTTCCTTGTTAACGCCGTATCCTTCTTCGGTTCGGCAATATCGGTTTGGCTAATTCCCGAGCAGGAAACTAAACAACTTGCCTCGGAGAAGGATCAGCATGAAATACAAAAGCGCAGGAGTTACTGGTCAGACATACGCGAGGGTTGGTCGTACATAGTTAGCCATGCACCGGTTGCGGCGATTCTAGCCATCAACGTGCTTTGGGCCAGCGGTGGCGGCGCGATGAACCTCATCATGGATAGGCTCGGTGGCATTGTCTACGCCGGTCAGCGGGGGATCAGCGGCGACTCAGCCGTGGCGGCGCTTTACTTCGCCGGCGGCCTCGGCCTCTTCGTCGGAATGATGATTGCCCGGCGCGTCGGCCATCACTTTGAGTTTCTCGGCAAGACGCACGCTTTCATTGGCTGGGGCTTACTGCTTCAGGGGTTCCTGTTTGCTCTCATCGGCGTGATGCCTAATTTGTGGTCTGCATGTCTCTTTCTTTTTCTGGGGCGAATCGTGCTGGGCGCTGAGTTTGGCGTTCAGGATACGCTGTTGATGCGCTTAGTGCCCGACAAACTGCGCGGACGCTGT
>JBOGOP010000066.1:0-21625 GCA_050747225.1 Pyrinomonadaceae bacterium | reverse complement strand
GACATCGAGCGCGGGCAGGTAATAGCGAAGCCGGGTTCGATAACGCCACACACGAAGTTCAAGGCTGAGGCTTATGTGCTGACGAAGGAAGAAGGCGGCCGACACACGCCGTTCTTTACGGGCTACCGGCCGCAGTTTTACTTTCGGACGACGGACGTGACGGGAGTGGCGCACCTGCCGGCGGGGGTGGAGATGGTGATGCCGGGAGACAACGTGGCGATGGAGATCGAGTTGATCGCGCCGATCGCGATGGAGAAGGGATTGCGGTTCGCAATCCGTGAAGGCGGCCGCACGGTTGGAGCCGGCACGGTGTCGGATATCGTGGAGTAGAACTTCGGTCTTGGGTCTTGGGCTTGGGCCTTTGACTCCGAAATTTGAGATCTGAGATTTCAGATCTCAAACAAGCAAAGACCAAAGACCAAAGACCCAAGACCAAAGGCTAACGAAGAAATGCTGAACGAAAAAATCAGAATCAGACTGAAAGCCTACGACCACCGCGTGTTGGATCAGTCAACCGCGGAAATCGTGGAAACAGCGAAGCGGACCGGAGCACGTGTGGCCGGGCCGATACCTTTGCCTACGGTCAAGAATAAGTGGACGGTGCTTCGCTCGCCCCACGTGGATAAGAAGTCGCGTGAGCAGTTTGAGATTAGGACGCACAAACGTCTGATGGACATTCTCGATCCGACCCCGCAGACAGTTGACGCGCTGATGAAGCTGGATCTTCCAGCCGGCGTCGATGTTGAGATTAAGGCTTTCGGCCGGCAGTAACGGTATTGCCGATTTCCAATTGCCGATTGCCGATTGGCTCTTGGTTTGGAGGTTGGCGCTTTCGATATTAGGAACTTGCCGAGAGGGCAATCGGCAATTGGCAATCGGAAATCGACAATGATTAACGGAATCATCGGAAGAAAAATCGGCATGACGCAGATTTTTGCGGCAGACGGCATGGTTACGCCGGTCACCGTTATTAAAGCTGGGCCGTGTGTGGTGGTGCAAAAGAAATCGGCCGCTGGTGCTGATGGCTACAACGCCGTGCAGGTCGGACTGGTTGACGAGCGACCGCCAAAGTTGAAGAACGTCAGTAAGCCGATGCGCGGCCACTTCGAGAAAACCGGAGGCGGAACGCCGCCGACCCGCATTCTGAAGGAGTTTCGTCTCGACGAATCTTCCAGTGAACTGAATGTCGGCGACAAGATTCTGGTGGATCAGTTTGCGGATGGTGACCTCGTCGACGTGGTTGGCAAGTCAAAAGGTCGCGGCTTCGCCGGCACCATCAAGCGTCATAAGTTTAGTCGTGGGCCGGAATCCCACGGCTCGATGAACGTGCGCGCGCCTGGTTCGATTGGCGCCTCGGCATATCCATCACGAGTTATCAAGGGCACGCGATCGTCCGGCCACATGGGCGACGAACGCGTCACGATCAAGGGACTGACCGTGGCCCGGGTCGACGCGGAGAACAATCTCCTGATGATCCGCGGCGCAGTTCCGGGCGCAAATGGCAGCGTTGTTGTGGTCCAGAAGGCCGGCAAACGCGCGAAGAAGACAAGGTGACGAGTGATGAGTAATGAGTAATGAGTACTGAGTAAAAGCCCTTTTTAGCTTTTGCTAGTGGCTTCGATTTGAAGTTCTTAACTCATCACTCAGCACTCATAACTCATCACTAATTATTGGAGTTGATTATGCCTACCGTTAAGGTGCGCAACTTAAAGAACGAAGAAGTCGGCGAAGTCGAATTGTCTGACGCGGTGTTTGGCGCGCCCCTGAATGAGGGCTTGATTCACGCGGCCGTCAGAAACTTCATGGCTAACGCCCGCCAGGGAACCTCGGCCACCAAAACGCGTGGTGACGTTTCCGGATCCGGACGCAAACTTTGGAAGCAAAAGGGCACCGGCCGGGCTCGCATCGCCTCGCTTCGTTCACCGCTTTGGAAAGGCGGCGGCAATGTTCACGGGCCGCAGCCCCGCGACTGGTCATACAACATGCCCAGGAAAATGCGGCAGGGTGCTTTGCGTTCCGCGCTTTCCGAACGAGTTCGTGAAGGCAAGGTGACTTTAGTTGATGGCTGGTCGCTGGCGACGCCGAAGACAAAAGACTTTGTCGCTTCGCTCGGGAAGCTGGGTTTCGCAGGCAAGATTTTGATTGTTGACTCGCTCGCTAACGAGAACCTGATTCTCTCTACGAGAAACGTGCAGAGCACGAAAGTGGTCAACAGCTTTGCCTTGAACATCTATGACCTGCTTTACCACGAGCAATTGATAATTTCTGAAGCGGCGGTTAAGGAACTCGAGCAGCTGCTCGGTCCAAACAAAGCGGAAGCCGGCGCTGCGCCCTCCGCTGAAGAGAAAGTCGAAGCGGCGGCGGTAGTTAATGAGGAACCGGCGAAGCCCAAGCGCGCTAGAAAGCCGGCAGTGAAAGCGACCAAGGGCAAGGTTAAGGGTAAGGAGGCGACTGAAAAATGAGGACGGTTTGGGACATCATCAAGTCGCCGGTGATTACGGAGAAAGCTTTGGTTGCGAAGGAAGAGTCGCAGGATACCGGGCAGCTGTTGACGTTTCGCGTCGACAAGCGGGCAACCAAACCGGAAATCAAGTCGGCGGTTGAATCCATTTTCCAGGTGAAGGTAGACCACGTGCGGACAATCAATTTCCTGGGCAAGACAGCGCGACGTGGACGCTTCGAAGGTCGCAAGCCCTCCTGGAAGAAAGCTTATGTGACGTTGAAGCAGGGCGAGAAGCCGGTGGACTACGGCGAAAGCATTTAGTTTCAAGTTTCAAGTTTCAAGTTTCGAGTTAAGCAAAACTCGGAATCTGTAACTTGAAACCTGAAACTTGCAACTTGAAACTTTTTAAAGTTATGGGAATAAAGAAACTAACCCCAACATCTCCGGCGCGCCGGTATCAGACTTATCTCACGCGAGATGAGTTAACCGCCGGCGCAGTTCCCGAGAAATCGCTGCTTGAGCCGAAGAAGCGGATCTCGGGTCGCAACAACGACGGGCGCATCACCGTGCGGCGACGTGGCGGTGGTCACAAGCGCTTTTATCGGATCGTTGATTTCAAGCGTGACAAGGAAGGCATCGCCGGTCGAGTTACGCAGATTGAATACGATCCGAACCGGTCGGCGCACATCGCGCTGATCACTTATCTCGACGGCGAGAAGCGCTACATCATCGCGCCAAGCGGTATAGAAGTCGGCAAGACAATTATGAGCGGCGCGGAAGCCGACATTTTGCCGGGCAACACCTTGCCGCTGATCAATATTCCCCTGGGTACGCAGATTCATAACATCGAGTTGCGCCCTGGGAAGGGTGGACAGATGGCCCGATCGGCCGGTGCGTTTGCGCAACTGGTCGCCAAGGAAGGCGATTACGCGCAACTGCGTATGCCGTCAGGTGAAGTGCGGCGCGTGCCGCTGGTTTGCCGGGCCACGATTGGCCAGGTTGGCAACATCGAGCACGAAAACATTTCGTTTGGTAAAGCCGGCCGCTCCCGTTGGAAGGGCATTCGCCCACATGTGCGCGGCGTGGCGATGAACCCGGTCGACCATCCGCACGGTGGTGGCGAGGGGAAAACTTCCGGTGGTCGTAATCCAGTGACGCCCTGGGGTATTCCAACGCGCGGTTATAAGACGAGAAGCAACAAGCGAACGCAGCGCATGATTTTGAAAGATCGAAGAACGAAATAAAGCTGGTCTTTGGTCTTGGGTCTTTGGCCTTTGCGCAGAGACTCGAGACTTGCGCAAGAGGTGCAAAGACCAAAGTCCAAAGTCCAAAGACCGGAGTTTCAAATGGCACGTTCAGTTAAAAAGGGACCGTTTATTGATGAGCACGTTCAAAAGGCTGTCGATCGCATTCGCGCGAGCGGCAACCGGCCGCCGGTGATTAAGACCTGGTCGCGGCGTTCGACCATCTCGCCGGATATGGTGGGCCTGACATTTGGCGTGCACAACGGCAAGCGGCACCTGCCGATCTATGTTACGGAAAACATGGTAGGCCACAAGCTGGGTGAGTTTGCACCCACGCGCACCTTCAAAGGACATTCCGGCACCAAGGTGGAGAAGGCGAGTAAGATCGCGCCGGCAGCGAAATAAAAAGTTTCGAGTTTCAAGTTTCGAGTTCCGGGTTCTCTCGGGCCACTAACTCGAAACTCGGAACTTGAAACTCGAAACTAAGGATTTGAATATGGAAGCGATAGCAAGTGCAAAGTATCTTCGGGGGTCGGCGCAAAAAGCTCGGCTCGTGGTGGATATGATTCGCGGTCAGGACGTCAACAAGGCCCTGGCAATTTTGCGTTATTCGAGCAAGCGCGCCTCAACTCTGATTGAGAAATGCGTGCGTTCCGCAATTGCCAATGCCAACGAAGCGGCTGAGAAAGCAAACGTAGCCATTGATCCGGACGAGCTTTGGGTGAAGACCGCGTTTGTCGATCGCGGACCGACCAAAGGCCGGCGTCGCGTGCGGCCAGCTCCACAAGGCCGGGCTTATCGTGAGCAGCGTCACTTCTGTCACGTGACCATTCTGCTTTCAAACGACGCGCGACCGGAGCCAAAGGCGGCCCGGCACGGTGACGGCAAGACGGCAGTAGCAAAGCCGGCAAAGCTGGTGGAAAGCAAGGACCGAAAACGCGGCGGAGCGGCTGCCGCGCCGCGCGCGAAGCGGGCGGCGCCAAAGTCAGCGGCTGCTGAAAAGACAGGGGTCGCCGGCGCCGAACCCGAGAAGAAGTCGACTAAGCGGGCTTCGAAGAAGAAAGCGACGAAGAAGGACGAGTAGATTTCAGATCTCAGATCTCAAATTTCAAGATTTGAAATCTCAGATCTCAGACTGAAAGCAAAGAAACTGAGTTTTAGATCTCAGATTCAGATACGCAAAGAACTGGAGAAGATTGTGGGTCAGAAAGTTCATCCTTACGGATTCCGCCTCGGCTATAACAAGGACTGGCATTCGCATTGGTTTGCGAAGAAACACTATGCCGAATACTTGTTGGAGGATCTCAAGCTTAAGCGCGATCTGAAGCAACGTTTCGCCGGCGCCGGTGTTTCCCACGTCGACATTGAACGCGCCGCAAACCGGCTGAAGATAATTATCTATACCTCCCGACCCGGAATCATCATCGGTCGCAAGGGTGCAGAAATTGACAAGCTGAAGACAGACCTTTCGGCCAAGACCGGGCGCGAAGTGCTGGTTTCGATTCAGGAAATTCATAAGCCTGAACTGAACGCGCAACTGCAAGCCGAAAAAATTGCGGCGCAGCTCGAAAAGCGCATTGCGTTTCGCCGGGCGATGCGCAAGGCGGTGGAAGAGTCGCTACGATTCGGGGCCCAGGGAATCAAGGTGAAAGTTAGCGGCCGTCTAAACGGCGCTGAGATTGCCCGCAGCGAATGGCATCTGCAGGGACAGCTGCCGCTACACACGTTGAGAGCTGACGTCGACTACGGTTTGGCTGAAGCGCGCACCACGTTTGGTCAGATTGGTGTGAAGGTCTGGATATACCGTGGTGAGATTCTTGATGCTAAAGCGGCCATGGCGCGCGGCACTGGATCGGATCCAATTAACGAAACGCGTATGGGTGAACGCGAACGCCGGCCACGCACTCGTCGCGAACGTGAAGGCGGCGGTGGGTCTGATGGTAGAAGGCCAAGAGGCGAAAACGGCTAAGACTGGTCTTTGGACTTTGGCCTTAGGTCTTTGAGCTTTGTTCTTGGTGCTTTGTTCTTCGTAAAGAAAGCGACCAGGGTCAAAACGCAAAGAGCAAAGTACAAAGAACAAAGTACAAAGACCCAAGGCCAAAGACCAAAACAAGCACGTTGTGAGGAACAGGACAGGAACGTAGATCATGTTGATGCCGAAAAAAGTTAAGCACCGAAAGCAGATGCGCGGACGCATGACTGGCACCGCGACTCGCGGCAGCGAGATCAGCTTTGGTGAATATGGGCTCAAGTGTTTGGAGCCGGCGTGGATCACGGATCGCCAGATTGAAGCAGCGCGTATTGCGATGACGCGGCACATCAAACGCGGCGGCAAGATTTGGATTCGTATGTTTCCGGACAAGCCGGTAACCAAGAAGCCTGCCGAAACGCGCATGGGTAAAGGCAAGGGCGCTCCGGAATATTGGGTGGCGGTAGTCAAACCCGGCCGGATTCTTTACGAGATTGAGGGAGTGGATGAGAAGACGGCGCGCGATGCTATGCGTCTGGCGGCGCAAAAACTTCCGATCAAAACGAAATTTGTGACCCGCGCGGATCAAGAGGGAGGCGCGATTTAGCTATGAAACGGCGCGAAGAGTTAGATAAATATCACGACCTTTCGGAAGACGAGCTGCGAGCGGAAACCGCCCGTTTGAAGGAATCGCTTTTTCGTTTGAAGTTTAAGCTGGCCCTTGGAGAAGTGGACGCAGTCAAACGTATCCGTGAGGAAAAGAAATCACTGGCGCGGCTCCAAACAATTACGCAACAACGCCAGCCCCTGGCGAGCAAGTAGAAGCAGTTACGAACCGCCGGATCGCCGGCAACTGAGTGAGAAGCATGGCAGAAGAGAATCAAGCAGAAAGCAATACCGGCGCGAATCAGAGCGATGTTCCGGACAATATGTTAGGCAGTGGCGCTAGCGAGAAGAAGCGTGCTCACCGTTCGCAGAAGGTCGGGGCTGTAGTTTCCGACAAGATGCAGAAAACGGTGGTGGTGCGAGTCGATCGTCTGGTGCGCCACACGAAATATCGTCGCTACGTTCGGCGCACCTCGAAATTCATGGCGCACGATGAGTTGGGCGCGACTATCGGCGACAAAGTGCGAATTGTTGAAACGCGCCCGATGTCTGCACGGAAGCGTTGGCGTGTAATTGAGATAGTGCAAAAAGCGGCGAAGTAAAATTTCGAAATTCGAATTTCGAAATTCGAATTTCCGAGGGTAAGGTCATGATTCAGATGCAGACCTCTTTGGAGGTCGCCGACAATTCAGGCGCGAGACGGGTAGAGATGATCATGCCCATTGGCGGGTCGACCGGAAAGATCGCCAGCCTGGGTGATCGGATCAAAGTTACAGTTAAAGAAGCGTCGCCTGACGGCACGATCAAAAAAGGAACCGTGCAGGACGCGGTCATCGTGCGCACTCGCAAAGAGGTGCGACGTAAGGACGGAACTTATATTCGGTTCGATCAGAACGCAGCGGTGCTCATTAAAGAAGACGGAACGCCGATTGGCACGCGCGTGTTTGGGCCGGTGGCGCGCGAACTACGCGATAAGAACTTCATGAAAATCGTGTCACTCGCGCCGGAGGTTATTTAAGGGCTATGGCTGGAAAAAAGCGCGCAAAAATTAAGAAGAACGATCAGGTCGTAATAATTGCCGGCCGTGACAAGGGCAAGCGTGGTCGCGTGCTCGAGGTGGCTCCGATCACGGGAAAAATAAAAGTTGAAGGCGCCGGCATGATCAAGCGACATCAGCGGGCGAACCCGCAAAGCAATCGGGGCGGCGGTATCATCGAGAAGGAAGCTTTTATCAACATTTCCAACGTCCAAATGATCGATCCCCAATCGGGCAAGCCGACGCGGGTAAGGTATCAGGTTGAGGGCGACGGTTCCAAAATTCGCGTTGCCGCCGGCAGCGGACAATCGTTGGAGAAATAAGAACGGTCCGACTATGTAACGCAAACTGTTAGTTTGCGAAATTGCTGTACCGAGGTCGGGAACGCCGCAAACTAACAGTTTGCGTTACAAGCGAGAAAAAGAAATGGCAGCAAGGTTAAAAGAGCGTTATCAAAAGGAAGTTGCTCCGGCTATTGCCAAGGAGTTTGGAATCACCAACCCGATGGCGATCCCGCGCGTGCAGAAAGTGGTTCTGAACATGGGCATGGGCGAAGCAATTGCCAATGCCAAGATTCTCGATACGGCGGCGGACGAGCTTCGTTCGATCACCGGCCAGAAGCCGGTGATTACCAAAGCCAAGAAATCAATCGCCTCCTTCAAGCTGCGCCAGGGAATGCCGATCGGCGTGATGGTTACGCTGCGCGGCGATCGCATGTATGAGTTCCTGGACCGGCTGGTGTCGATAGCGTTGCCGCGCGTGAGAGACTTTCGCGGAGTTTCGCCAAAGGCCTTTGATGGCCGCGGCAATTACACCATCGGCGTTCGCGAGCAATTGATTTTCCCCGAGATCGACTTTAACAAGGTCGATAAATTACGCGGCATGAACATTTCGATTATTACCAGCGCACGAAACGATGAACAGGCTCGTGCACTTTTGAAGGGACTGGGAATGCCTTTTAGGCAGTAAAGAGATAAGAGGTCGGAGATCGGAGGTCGGCGAACGCGACCTGCTGACCTCTGGCCTCCGACCTCCGACTTCTGAGGAACCATGGCAAAGAAATCACTAATTGCGAAATCGCAGCGAAGACCGAAATTTGCGGTCCGCACCTACACCCGTTGCAAGCGGTGCGGTAGAGCGCGTGGCTATCTAAGAAAGTTTAGTTTGTGCCGCATCTGTTTTCGTCAGTTGGCGCTCGAGGGACAAATCCCCGGCGTTGTTAAGTCTAGTTGGTAAAAACGCGGGTGACAGGTGTCAGGTGTCAGGTATCAGTAGAAGAAACAACCGGCACCTGGCACCCGACACCCAACACCTGACTTTGGAGTTTTATAGATGACTGATCCTATTGCCGATATGTTGACGCGAATCCGCAATGCTATTGCGGCCAAGCATTCGCGCGCGGATATCCCGGCTTCGAAGCTGAAACTTGAGATTGCCCGCATTCTAAAGGAAGAGGGTTATATCAATAACTTTGTGCTGAAGGGCGAAGGGCTGAAACGCACCATACGCATTTTCCTTCGCTACGATGCGCGCGGCACGTCTTCAATCACTTACCTGCAGCGAGTTTCGCGACCTGGCCGGCGTGTTTATGTCGGCTCCAGTGAAATCCCGAAAGTGCTCGGTGGGTATGGCGTGAACATCGTTTCGACTTCCAAAGGGTTGATGAGCGGGAAAGCGGCGCGCCGTGAGAATATCGGCGGCGAATTGTTGGCGCAGATTTATTAAAGGATGAGGGATGAAGGGTGAGGGATGAACACGAGCGGAAGGCGATGAGACTTATTTCATCCTTCATACTTCCGCCTTCATCCTTGAGGTTCTAATTATGTCGCGCATTGGAAAGAAAATAATCACACTACCCAAGGGCGTCTCGGTGACGATTGGGGAACAAGTGCTCGAAGTGAAGGGACCGAAAGGCAACCTCAAGACTCCGATCCCTGCAGGGATTAGTTTCAAACTCGAGGGCGATGTGCTCCGTGCTGAACGCACCTCAGACGACCTGGCCCCGCTGCACGGGCTCGCTCGCGCACTGGCGAACAATGCCATTGTCGGTGTAACCGAAGGGTTCACAAAGCAGATGGACGTAGTTGGGGTTGGTTATAAGGCCGACGTGCAGGCGAAGCGGATCATGTTCTCGCTGGGGTATTCACATCCGATCGACTTTCCTTTGCCGGACGGCGTTGAAGCCAAGGCCGAGCGTATGACTACGAAGGGAAGTATCCAGCAGTATCAGACGACGCTGACGCTTACGAGTATCGACAAGCAGAAGCTGGGACAGGTTGCGGCGGAGATGCATAAATTGCGCAAGCCTGACGCCTATAAAGGAAAGGGCATTCGCTACGCGGGTGTGCCGATCAAGTTGAAGCCCGGAAAGACAGGTAAATAGTGAATCGTAAATCGTAAATAGAAAGAACCATTATTTGCGATTCACGATTCACGATTCACGAGGAACCGGGAAGTGGCAAACAGTAGACAGCAAACAGTCATTACTCGACGCTGAATCCTGTTCCAACTATTTACGATTTACTATTTACGATTTACTAACGTTATGGCAAACACGAGTAGAGCAACAGTTCGCGAGGCAATTCACAGACGAATTCGTCGCAAAGTAAAGGGCAGCGGCGAGCGGCCACGGCTGGCGGTTTACCGCAGTCTGAATCACATTTATGCGCAGGTGGTCGATGATCAACTTGGCAAGACCATAGTTTCCGCATCGACTACCGAGAAGGACTTGCGCGGAACCACCGGCGGCAATCTCGATGCGGCGCGAAGGATTGGTAAAGCGATTGCTGAACGGGCTCTGGAAAAAGGAATTGAGAGCGTGGTGTTCGACCGCGGCGGCTATCTATATCATGGCCGCGTCAAGGCGCTTACCGACGCAGCCCGCGAGGCTGGTCTGAACAAAAATGAATTAGCGGCCAGGGCAGCGGAAGACGCTGAGAAGGCCGCAGAAAAGCCGGCAGAGCAAGCGGAAGAAAAGCCGCGTAAGAAAACTAAAAAGCAATGAGACAACCGAAGCAGCGTATCTCGGCCCAAGGCCTGGATCTAAAAGACCAAGTTATCTCCATCAACCGCGTTACTAAAGTGGTGAAGGGCGGCAAGAACATGTCGTTCGCTGCCCTGGTCGTGGTTGGCGACGAAGGCGGCCATGTGGGCTTTGGCACCGGCAAAGCGCGCGAAGTGCCTTTGGCGATCAAGAAGGCGGTCGAGGCGGCGAAGAAGAGTTTGATTCGAGTGCCGTTGATCCAGAATACCGTGCCGCATCAGTTGATTGGGAAATTCGGCGCCGGCCGAGTACTCGTTAAGCCGGCATCGCAGGGCACCGGCGTGATCGCTGGTGGCGCGGTGCGTGCCGTGATGCAGGCGGTGGGCGTGCATGATGTGCGCACGAAAGTTCTCGGCTCTACTAATCCGCATAATGTCGTGCGCGCAACTTTTGATGCGCTCTTGAGAATGAAAGATCCGATGGAGTTGGCGCGGCTGCGAGGTAAGCAGCTGGAAGAAATCTAGAAGCAGTGAATAGTAAATAGTGAATAGTAAATAGTAAGCAGCCGTATTCTGAATTTTACCTTTCACTTTTCACGAGGTAAGTTATGGCGGAAAAGCGAACAAAGAAAAGCAAGCAGGCGACGACCGGCAAGATTCGCATTCAGTACTACAGAAGTTTCATAGCCACGCCAAAGACCCATAAACAGATGGTTCGCAGCCTGGGTTTGACGAAGCTCAACCAAATTGTCGAGCGCCCTGATAATGCTTCAATGCGCGGCGCGGTCGCTAAGATTCCGTATCTGTTGCGGATCGTTGAATAGTTCAAAGGCAAAATAATCATGGTCTTAAGTCTCAACAATCTAAAACCCGCGAAGGGCTCCGTACACAAGAAGAAACGCGTGGGCAGGGGGCCGGGCTCCGGTTTGGGCAAGACTGCCGGTCGCGGTGAAAAAGGTCAGAAATCACGCTCGGGCTACTCCGCCAAAATAGGTTTTGAAGGCGGTCAGATGCCGCTGCATCGTCGTTTGCCCAAACGCGGATTTACGAATATCTTCAAGAAGCGCTGGCTCGAAGTAAGTTTGGGCGCACTGGACCGAAGTTTTGAGGCCAACGAAGAGATAACGCCCGAACTTTTACATACTCGCGGCATAATCAAAAAGGCAAAACATGACGTTGTAGTCCTCGGTAATGGTGAGTTGTCGAAGCCGCTTCGTATCTCGGCGCATCGTTTTACGAAGAGCGCGCGCGAGAAAATCGAAAAGGCCGGCGGCGCGGCAACGGAAATTGGCAAGGTAGCGTAAAGTCGGGAGGCGCGAGCGAAAGGACGCTAATGGAAAAGTTTTTTGCCGCTGTTCGTAATATGTTCAATGTGCCGGATCTTCGCCGGCGCATTTTGTTTACGCTTGGCATGCTCGCCGTCTATCGCCTTGGCGCACATATCGGTGCGCCCGGCATCAATAAGGATCGTCTCGATCAGGTTTGGCACGACGTGGCGGGAACTTTGTTGGGCGTGTTGGATCTCTTCTCGGGCGGAAACTTTCGCACGATTTCGATTTTTGCTCTCGGCGTCACGCCCTACATTACCGCTTCAATCATTCTGCAATTGATGACCGTTGTCTATCCCACCCTGAAAAAGCTGCAGGAAGAAGGCGAGATGGGCCGGCAGAAGATTAACCAGTGGACGCGGTATTTGACGGTTGGTCTGGCTGGCATTCAGACTTCTTTTGTCGCGCACTGGCTGCAGGTGAACGGCGTCGGCGCAGACACCTGGGGCTTTCTGTTAACCACTGTGATCACGTTAACCACCGGCACTATTTTTGTTATGTGGCTGGGTGAGCAGATTACCGAGCGCGGCGTAGGTAACGGTATTTCACTGCTAATCTTCGCGGGCATTGTGATCGGCCTGCCGCGTGGTGTGCAGCAAGTGGCAGAGCGACTGCGCAGTGGCGACACGCTGGAAACGCTCGGAGTTTTCGGACTGCTGGTGGCACTTGTCGCAATCATCGCCTTCATAGTCTTTGTCGAAGCAGCGAGGCGGAAGGTGCCGGTTAGCTATGCGAAGCGCCACGTTGGTCGACAACTGGTGGGTGGTCAGCAGACTACAATGCCACTCAAGATCAATATGGGCGGCGTTATTCCGGTTATCTTTGCTTCGTCGGTGCTATCAATGCCGCAAAGCCTTTTCGCGGCTTTTCCGCCTGACCCGGCTAAGCTAAATTCGGCCTGGGGAAAAATTTGGACGTTCTTTCAAAACTTTCACGCCAGCGATCCTTATTACGAGTTGATCTTTCTAACCTTGATCGTATTCTTCACTTTCTTTTACGTCTCGATTGTATTCAACGTTGAGGAAGTGGCTGACAACCTCCGTAAACATGGCGGCTTTATGCCCGGTATTCGTCCAGGGAGAGCTACAGCCGAATACCTCAATAGCATCCTGACGCGGTTGACCGTTGTTGGCGCCGTCTACCTTGCCCTCGTAGCATTTGTGCCGCAGTTTATGCTGAGTGGATTCAAAGTAGCGCGGCTGCCACTGATTGGCACCTGGCTTGATCAGTTTGTAAGCGGAACCCCTGGTCTTTCCTGGATTCCAACTGGTATGGGTTATCAATTTTACTTTGGCGGCACCTCGCTGTTGATTCTTGTCGGCGTAGCCATGGACACCGTTGCACAAATTGAGGCCCAACTTGTCATGCGGAACTACGAAGGATTCCTTGGCGGCGGCGGACGCCTTCGCGGAAGAAGGGCCTAAGACACCACATCTTTTGGCATGGCGAAAATCATAGTCTTGATGGGTGCGCCTGGTGCTGGTAAAGGCACGCAGGCGCGCTTGCTTCATGAACGCTTAAAATTGCCGCAGATTTCCACTGGCGATATGTTTCGCGCGCTGAAGGAAGCGCATACTCCACTGGCCGCGGAAGTGCGCGCCCTTATGGAAGCTGGGCAGCTCGTGCCTGATGATGTGACTATACGAGTGGTGCAGGAGCGAACCGCACGCGACGACTGCCGAAACGGCTACATCCTCGATGGCTTTCCGCGCACTCCGGCGCAGGCTGCCATGCTGGAGACGCTGGCGGCTAAACAGGGCGCGAAGATTCAGGCGATTGAAATAGAAGTGCCACGCGAGTTGCTGGCAAAGCGAATGGTGGGCCGTCGGAACTGCCCCATCTGCGGCGAGATTTACAATATCTATTTCAAGCCGCCCAGGAATGACAACGTTTGCGACTTTCACCCCGAGGCTCAACTCAACCACCGAGCTGACGACAACGCCGGAACTGTCGAGGCGCGTCTGGCTACTTATGAGGTGCAAACTCGGCCACTGCTTGACTACTACAAGGCAGCGAAGCTGCTCCACGTTGTGGATGGTACGAGGGAGCCGGAAGTCATCTACAAGGACATTGAGAAGATCGTGAAAAAGTGAAA
This sequence comes from Pyrinomonadaceae bacterium, assembly GCA_050747225.1. Taxonomy (GTDB): domain Bacteria; phylum Acidobacteriota; class Blastocatellia; order Pyrinomonadales; family Pyrinomonadaceae; genus PSRF01. The sequence continues at coordinate 7,922 of JBOGOP010000066.1, read as the reverse complement.
AGTGAAAAGTAAGGGTAGTTAGAACTTTGGCTCGTTCTGACTTTTCACTGTTCACTTTTCACCGCTACTAATGATTATTGGAAAGTCAAAAAAAGAGATCGAAAAAATGCGAGCTGCCGGGCAGCTTACGGGGTTGGTCCTTCAGGAGCTCAGGAAATTGGCCGCGCCTGGCGTACCAACCATCGAGATCGACCGGGCCGCTGAAAAGATGATTCGCGATGCCGGTGGCTTGCCGACGTTCAAGGGCTACCACGGCTTTCCTTATTCGATTTGTGCTTCTGTCAATGAGCAGGTAGTTCACGGATTTCCTTCTGACTACAAGCTGAAGGATGGCGACGTTTTCTCGATCGATTGCGGCGTAACGCTCGAGGGCTTCGTTGGCGATACTGCGACTACCGTGCCTATCGGCAAGGTGAGCGACGATTGGTTGGCGCTCGTTAGGGTCACCGAGGAGTGTTTAGACCTTGCGATTGAGCAGTGCCGGCCGGGCCGGCACCTTGGTGACATTGGGGCTGCGGTGCAGCAACATGCCGAGGCCCGTGGTTATTCGATTGTGCGTGAGTATGTTGGTCATGGCATCGGGCGCCGGATGCATGAAGACCCGCAGATACCAAATTACGGTAAGCCTGGTCAGGGTCCTAAAATAAGGGCAGGATACGTCTTTGCCGTTGAGCCGATGGTCAATCTGGGGACCCATCATACTAAGGTTTTGGCTGACGGCTGGACGGTAGTCACACTGGACGGGAAGCCCAGTGCGCACGCTGAACACACTATCGCGATCACAGAGGAAGGCCCCGATGTACTCACCAGAGTTGCCTCGCAACGCCCCTCGGAAACGGTTCAAACGACTTCGGGATGAGGCTGTAACTCCTCCAAGCTAATGCTGTAACTCCAACGCCCAGCGCGGCTTGGCAAAGGCCTATTGGCATGTTACTATTTGCAGTTTGTCGGTACAGGCAACATTCGTTCTGAGCGAATATGGCGAAGGAAGAAGCGATAGAGGTTATGGCCACGGTCCTTGAGACCCTGCCTAACGCTATGTTTCGGGTCGCGTTGGAAGAGACGCAACATCAGGTGCTGGCGCATGTTTCGGGTAAGATGCGCAAGCATTTCATTCGGATTCTTCCGGGTGATCGGGTGCTGGTGGAGCTGTCCCCTTACGACCTGAACCGCGGACGAATTACTTACCGTTACAAATAGAAGTGGGTTGAGCAAATAAGAAGACTGAGGGTTGAGTAAAATGAAAGTTCGGGCTTCGGTAAAAAAAATGTGCGACAAGTGCAAAGTCATTCACCGCAAAGGTGTGGTGCGGGTGATTTGCGTCAACCCGAAACATAAACAGCGGCAGGGATAACTGATTTCGATTTGCGATTGTTGAGTTAAGAAATCGCGACTCAGACTTAACTGGAGAGTATTCATTAAATGGCACGTGTAGCAGGCGTCGATCTTCCACCGAATAAACGGGCCGAGGTTGGGTTGACTTACATTTACGGTATCGGTCGTTCGCGCGCAAGCTCGATTCTTGCTGAGGCCGCAGTCAACGTCGATACCCGCGTAAAGGATCTGAACGACGACGAGTTGGCCCGCATCAGGGCGATTCTGGAAGCTCAAGGCGAAATCGAAGGCGACCTGCGGAAACGCATCCAGATGGACATCAAACGGTTGATGGATATCGGGTGCTACCGTGGACTCAGGCATCGCCGCTCGCTGCCGGTCCGTGGGCAGCGAACTCATACGAACGCTCGCACTCGTAAGGGTCCCAGGCGTATGACGGTCGCGAAAAAGAAGGCGCCAGGGAAGAAGTAAATGACGTTTTCGATTTTGGATTTGCGATTTTCAATTGGTAGTCGCCGGATCAGCAAATCTAAAATCTGAAATTGAAAATCTAAAATCAAACAATGGCAAAAGCAACTGGAAAGAAAAAAGTTTTTCGTAAGAAAGAGAAGAAGAACGTGCCGATGGGCATCGCGCATGTTGCTGCTTCTTTCAATAACACAATGATCTCCATTACCGACCTCGAAGGTAATCTCATCGCGCAGTCGTCGGCTGGAGCGCGTGGATTCAGAGGTTCGCGCAAAGGTACTCCTTTCGCAGCACAGCAGGCTGCTTACGAAGCCGCGAAAAAAGCGCACGAGGCCGGCATGCAGCAGTGTGAAGTCAGAGTTAAAGGACCCGGTGGTGGCCGCGAGTCTGCGATTCGGGCTATTGCTAATGCCGGAATCAGGGTGGTTACAATTCGCGACACGACACCCATTCCACATAATGGTTGTCGTCCGCCCAAGCGTCGCAGAGTTTAGTTATTGGTTTTACTTATTTGTGAGATCTGAGATCTGAAATTTGGGATCGAAGATTTGAATGAACCTAAAGGATGAAGGGCTACGGCCTGTAAACTTTTCCGTCGAATTTAGACTGGAGGCAGAAACAGTTGGCTAGGTATAGAGATGCGGTGTGCCGCTTATGCCGCCGCGAGGGCGCAAAGCTTTTTCTTAAAGGTGACCGGTGCTACAAGCCGTCTTGTCCGATTGAAAAGCGCGGAACACAACCGCCCGGACAGCACGGCAACACAATGCGTCGTGGCAAGGCCCTGGTTGGCTATGGCCTGCAGCTGCGCGAAAAGCAGAAGGTCAAGCGAATCTACTTCATCCTTGAAGGACAGTTCCGTAATTATTTCGAGCGCGCTGCGCGCATGAAGGGAATAACGGGTGAGAACCTGTTGTTTCTGCTTGAGCGGCGTCTCGATAACGCTGTTTACCGCGCAGGGTTTTCAACCTCTCGCCGCCAGGCGCGGCAGTTGGTTAACCACGGCCACATCCTGGTGAACGGGAAAAAAGTAGATATCCCGTCGTACCAGGTCAGGGCCGGCGAGGCCATCAGTATCAAAGAAGGAAGCCGCAAGAATCCGCACATCGAAGGCGCGTGGCAAACCGCCTCCGGACGCGGACGCCCGTCCTGGATTTCACAGGATGGCGGCGACATGGCGGCTCGCATCAGTGGCTTGCCCACGCGCGAAGATATCGATCGCTCAATCAATGAGCAGCTTATCGTCGAGCTTTATAGCAAGTAATAAGTAGACCCGCGAGCTGTCGGCAGACGACAGCCTGGCGGACAACAGTTTTTTCTTAATCGGGACCTAAAACGCTATGGCTATGGATCAAAATAATCTTTGGACCGGATTTCAGATGCCTCGTCGTCTGGCCGCTGACTCGGAAACGCTCACCGAACGTTACGGCCGCTTCTCCGCGCAACCGTTCGAGCGCGGTTTCGGCACTACGGTCGGCAATTCGCTGCGCCGAGCATTGCTTTCGTCTATCGAGGGAGCGGCAGTTACCGCCGTGAAGATTGAAGGCGTCGAGCACGAATTCTCCTCGATAAAGGGAGTAGTTGAAGACGCAACTGACGTGATTCTGAATTTGAAGCAGGTGCCCTTCAAGCTCCACGGAAACGAATCGAAGACTTTAAGGATTTCGAAGGATTCGGCTGGAGAAGTTACCGCCGCAGATATCGAAGCGGATGCGGATGTCGAAGTGCTGGATCCGACGGTGCACATTGCTACCGTTAGTGAAGGTGGTTCGCTAAGAGTCGAAATGCGGCTCAAGCGCGGACGTGGTTACGTGTCAGCTGATAGAAACTTCGATGAGGATCTTTCGTTAGGCTACATCCCCATCGATTCCGTTCATACGCCGGTCAAGAAGGTGAACTATACGGTTGAAGCTGCGCGACTCGGTCAGAACACTGAGTTTGACAAGCTCACGATCGAAGTTTGGACGGACGGCTCGGTTAAGCCCGAGGATTCGATTGGGTTGGCGGCTAAGTTGATCAAGGATCACATGTCGATCTTCATTAACTTTGAAGAAGACACCGACGACTTCGCTTACTCGAAGATCGAACGACCGCCGTTGCCACGCAACGATCAACTCGATCGTTCGGTTGACGAGCTTGAGTTATCAGTGCGTTCTTACAATTGTCTAAAGAATGCGGATATTCGAACGATTCGTGATCTGGTGCAACGCAGCGAACGCGAGATGCTGGCCACGAAGAATTTTGGCAAGAAGTCGCTCAACGAGATCAAGGAGATCCTGAACGGGATGGGTCTGGATTTTGGGATGGAATTTGACGAGCAGGGAAATCCGATCCCCGGAACGGGAGGTCGCGACGGCGCTGACCTCAGTGACTTTGCCGACGTTGACGACGAGCAGTAAGCAGTTGAGGCGCGGGGCGCTTCAACCAGAAACGATAAGAATACTACGGGTCTCTTAGAGTCATGCGACACCAAAAAGCACATCGCAAACTGGGGCGAACCAGCGAACATCGCATGTCAATGCTTCGCAACCTTGCAGTCTCCTTGATTAACGCTCGCGAGGAGCGCATTGTCACCACGCTTCCCAAGGCAAAAGAGCTACGGCCGTTTGTTGAGAAGGCGATTACGCTCTCTCGCAAGGCCAGTAATCTTGAGGGCGACGATACTGGTGCGCGCGCGCTGCACCTGCGCCGGCAGGCGGCTGGGTTCTTCCACGCTGGAAATATGCAGGCGGTAGCCATGACCGGAAAACGTGGCCAGGCGCGACTGCCGCGAACTGCGGGGGTTGCGGCGTTGCGGCGTTTATTTGACGAACTCGGCGAGCGTTACAAGGATCGGCCGGGAGGCTACACCAGGATTTTCAAGCTCGGACGCCGCGCGGGAGACAACGCTGAGCTGGCGATAATTGAGTTGGTCGATAATCAGGGCGAGCGCGATGCGCTGGAAGCAGCGAAGAAGCGCAAGGCTGCTGGATCGAAAAAGAAAAAGGTGACTGAGCCGAAGAGCGGCAGCTCCCAAAAAGAAGCAGCCGAGACCACTGCCAAAGCTTCTGACAAGGCGGAAACGATCAAGGCTTCAGAAGAAACCACCAGCGAAGCGCCGGCAGAGCCATCCGCCGTTGAAACTGGCGAGCCGGAACCTGGTGGAACTGAAGAGAGCTAGATCTGACGTTTGATTAGCGTCGCGCGATTTCAGTCGACGCCTGGCCGGAACGCCCCAAATGACCATCGGATACGCCCCCGAGTCTTTTGGGGCTCAACACTTTGGAAGGGGCCAATTTGAGTACCGCTTTCGCAGGGAAAAAGATGAGCGATCCCGCAAGTCAAAAAGCAGAAATTGAACTGCAACCGGAAACCGAAGTGGAGGTTTCGACTGAGCCTGTGCGTGGTCGGCGTCGCCGGAGAGGATCAATAGGCGCCGAAACTTCAGTGAACATGGATGAGTTGCGCGAGCTCATTCAACTGATCAACGAAAACGAGTTCTCTGAGTTTGAACTCGAGCGTGAAGGGTTTCGCGTGCGCTTTCGCCGCGGCGCTGAAATCAGTGAGACGAGTTCTGGCACCTTTAGTCCGCCGCGGGAGTTGACGACGTCGAGCGCAGCCCCGGCCGGAGATCGCGGCGCTACCAGTGCGGCCGTACCTTCTCATCCTGGCGCAAAAGCGCAAACTGAAGCGTCTGAAGATCAGGATCTTTACATCATACCCTCTCCAATCGTCGGCACCTTTTATCGCGCATCCTCTCCTAACTCCGATGCCTTTGTGAAAATCGGCAGCCATGTCGAGCCCGACACGGTTGTCTGCATTATCGAGGCAATGAAGTTGATGAACGAAATCCAGGCGGAAACTACTGGAGAGGTCACAAAGATTTACGTCGAGAATGGACAGCCGGTTGAGTATGGTCAGCCGCTTTACGGCATCAAGAAATAACCGTTCAAAGTCCAACGTCCAATGTCCAAAGTCCAGTCAGGGCTAAGCGACGTTGGACGTTGGACGTTGGACGTTGGACGTTGGACAAAAACGTGACGCCCGAAATTAGAAAGTTCAAGAAGATCCTAATCGCCAACCGCGGCGAAATTGCCTGCCGTATTATCTGGACCTGCAAAGAGATGGGCATTCGCACCGTCGCGGTTCACAGCGACGTCGATCGCGATTCGCTTCATGTGCGCTTTGCTGACGAGGCAGCCTGCATTGGTCCTGCGCCTTCAGCTCAAAGCTATCTGAATATCCCCGCGATCATCAGTACTGCCGAAATTTTTAACGTGGACGCGATTCATCCCGGTTACGGATTCCTGGCCGAGTCGTCCACCTTCGCCGAAATTTGCGCCGCCTGCAATATCAAGTTTATTGGGCCGCCCGCGAACATCATTCGTTTGATGGGCGACAAGGTGGAAGCGCGACGAGCCATGACAGAAGCCGGATTACCGGTGCTTCCCGGTAGTCCTGAACCGATAACGTCGGAAGCCGAGGGGTTGAGCCTGGCGCGCGAGATTGGCTATCCAGTGATCGTAAAGGCGTCAGCCGGCGGCGGCGGTCGCGGCATGCGCATCGTTAAATCCGAAGGCGAATTGGGGAAGGCCCTGGAAACCGCGTCAACCGAAGCCGCCGCGGCCTTCAAGGATGGCAGTGTCTACATAGAACGCTACGTACAGAATCCGCGACACATCGAGATCCAGGTGTTGGCTGACGAGTATGGCGACTGCATCCATCTTGGCGAGCGCGAGTGTTCAATACAGCGCCGCCACCAGAAGTTATTGGAAGAAGCGCCTTCGCCGGTGTTGTCGCCGGAGCTACGCAAAAAAATGGGAGACGCCGCAGTCGCCGCTTGCAAGCAGCTCGGTTATGCGAGCGCTGGAACTGTCGAGTTCCTCCTGGACCAGGACAACAAGTTCTACTTTATGGAGATGAACACCCGCATTCAGGTTGAGCATGCCGTGACAGAGATGGTTACGCTGGCCGACATTGTGCGGAATCAGATACGGATTGCCGAAGGCGAACGCCTGGGTTACACGCAGGACGATCTCTTGATTGTCGGTCACGCGATCGAGTGCCGCATCAATGCCGAAAATCCGGAAACGTTTGCGCCCTCACCGGGCTTGATTACGGCTTTCAACCTTCCAGGCGGGCCGGGCGTTCGCGTTGACACTTACGTTTATGCGGGCTACCGCGTGCCGCCGTTTTATGACTCCATGATCGCCAAAGTCATTACGCATGCACGCACGCGCGACCTGGCAATCGCGCGAATGAAGCGAGCGCTTGAGGCTATGGTAATTGAAGGCATCCAGACGACGATTCCGCTCCACTTGAAGATCATGGATGATCCGAAGTTTAAGGCGGGCGACATCTCAACCAGCTTCATGGAGCATTTTCTAACGCAAAATGGCACAAAGATTCCGAAAATCCAGAGTGGAGTTGGAGCTTTGGCTGGATGAGGTGTGGCCGGTTGCCGTTTGCGAGGTAGATGCCTATAATAATCGACTTTTCGATGGCGGTTCGGCCCGTCTGAGAGGACAAAGAGATGGCATACGCAGTTATAAAAACCGGCGGCAAACAGTTTGTCGTGGAAAAGGGCAGCACGATACGTATCCCCTCAATCGAGGCTGAAGCCGGTAAATCGATTGAGCTGGACGCAATGTTGACTGCCGGCAGCGGTGGGGACGCAGACGCGCCCGTGGTTGGAGCGGCAAAGGTTTCCGCCACTGTGGTTGATCACGGCCGCGGCAACAAGATTATTATTTTCAAGAAGAAGCGTCGTAAGCACTACAAACGGAAGCAAGGGCACCGTCAGGGTTACACGACGATAACGATCGATTCGATTGGGTAAAACAAAGTGATGAGTTCTGAGTGCTGAGTCCTGAGTAAGAATCACAGACTCAGAACTCAGAACTCAGAACTCAGCACTGGAGTTTTAGTAATGGCACATAAAAAGGGAGTTGGCTCATCTCGCAACGGCCGCGATTCTAATTCGCAGCGACTCGGTCTGAAGAAGTTTGGCGGCGAAAGCGTTCTTGGCGGCAACATCCTTGCCCGCCAGCGAGGCACGAAATGGAAGCCCGGCAAAAACGTCGGCCGCGGCAAGGACGACACATTGTTTGCCCTTGTCTCTGGCGTAGTGAAATTTGAAGACA
>JBOGOP010000065.1:0-21630 GCA_050747225.1 Pyrinomonadaceae bacterium | reverse complement strand
GTATGAATCTGAGTCTAAAGGTTGCTGTTGATTGCGTCTTTCCCGTTATTGCTATGCGTTGACTGTTCTTGCTATTTCGTCTGGCGGCTTATTCAACTCCCCAGTTAGTGGGGAGGGTGTGACAAGACTCAACTGCACCGCTAGGTCTGGAGCATAAGACGATATGACTGCGGCGTTGTTCCTGTGAGCCGGCGAAAGAGTCGCGTGAAATGGCTTTGGTGGCTGAACCCCGACTGAAGTCCCACTTCTGTAAGCGGTAACTCGGCTTCAGCCAGCAGCGCCTTCGCCCGATCGACCCGAAACTTGATCAGGTATTGATGAGGCGTCGTACCAGTGGTCCGCTTAAACTCACGCGCGAAATGAAAGCTGCTCATCCCGGCGACGTTCGCCAGCTCCGACAGGCGGACGTCGTTGCTGTAGTTTTCCGCAACAAAAGCCAGGACGTGCTTCAGTTTTTGCGCAGACAAGCCACCAGTAATGCGTTGCGGGTCACTGCTCCCGGATGTGTAGTGCCTGAGAAGGTGGACCGCCAAAACGTTAGCCAGAGACTCCGCATAGAGCCGGCCACTCAGACCTTCCGATTCAAGCTCGCCCAGCAGCGCCATGCCAATACTGCTAATTACGCCATCACTGCGCGTACATCGTTCGATCACTTCGAAGTTGTTGGACAACCGCGATTCAGAAGCAGCCCGCCGCACAGTCGACGGATCGAGATACATCGCCAGATGCTCGGAAGGGTTGTCGAGTCGTGCGGTGTGCGCCAACCCCGCAGGCAGTACGCAGACATTGCCGCTATGTTGGGTGCCACTAATTCGCGTACCGCTGGCCGTTCGTATTTCGCCTCTGGCTCCTTCGGTCAGCGAGATCATCACTACGTGTTCACGATGCGTGTGTTCAGGCAACTCTCCGATCGGTAGACGATAATGCTCGAGCCGGATTCCTTCCCAGCTGGCTTTGCGTTTGAACGTGACAGGTGCTGTCGTGGTAGCAGATTCGCTCATGAAGTGTCTCCGCGCATTCATCAGTTAGCGGCGTGCTTGCGTGCGTTTCTTTTTCAGCGGCGGCAATAACGTCGAGCCCTTCCTGGTTGCCTGCCGGTGCAAACTCTCGAGCATTGCCTCGCGGGCCCGCGCGAACGCTTGTTTGTCGCCGTAGAGTTGAAAAGCCCAGTTGGCCCCCAACTCGAGAGCATTGAATTCGAAAGCCATTTGCTTAGGATCAACTTCGCTTTTGAGCTCCCCTGCGGTTTGCGCGTCCGCGACCGCTCGTCGCAGTGTGGCCAGCCATTCTTTCATTATTTCAGCGATACGATCGCGCACTGGCCCGGGACGACTATCAAACTCGGACGAGACGGCGGCGAAAAAGCAGCCACCACGAAAGACGCCGCTCTCCACGTAGCTCAGCCAGGTGTCGCAAAGATGCCAAAGGTCAAGCAGGCCGTGCTCACCTTCGAATGATGGACGAATGACCTCACGGATAAAGATCGAGCGAGCAGCCTCGACGGTCGACACTTGCAGATCCTCTTTTGAGCCGAAGTGAGCAAACAGTCCACTCTTGCTCATAGACAACTCCGCAGCGAGCCGGCCGATGGTGAGCCCTTCTAACCCTTCCGCCGAGGCGATGTGTACCGCAGCTTCCAGGATCGCTTTGCGGGTGCCCTCGCCCTGCGCCTTTCTGGCGCCGGTGGTCGCCGTCTTTGTTGCTTGCTTGTTAGCCAAAAGGGAAGTCCTTGGTTTGCTCTCCGAGATATATAGCACGAACGTTCGTTATCTAGCAAGGTTGCATCCCGCTGGACTGACGTATGAGCCACAATGCCATCGAAGAGTTTTTCTCAGTCCCCCGGATAAGTCGGGCTGTTATTTTGATTTCGCTGACTGGTACTTTGCCCAGGAACAATAGTCTTTGGGAACATCGACCGTCTTCAGTTTCTTCCAGGCCTTGATCGCCTGTGCTCTGGTGGCGCCTTTCTCCGCGGCCAGGAAGTCGGCCACGAAGTTGACGTATCTGCCGTGAGGAATGTGAACGAAGGGCTCGATCGTCTGGTTGAGTCGGACATACTCTTTGACCAGGGCGGCGTAAGTTAACCTAACGCCCTTGACGAGCTGATCTTCCCGCCAGCGGTTGAGCCGGTAGCGTGAACCGGATTTCCGCTTCAGGCCCGGCGCGAGTTTCTGAGATTCTCTCTCAAGAAAGTCTTTGGTCTCTTGGTCGTTAGTGTAGAGGACCACGGGAAGATCGAGGCGCAGTCCGCGTTCGACGTCTTTCCTGCCTGATTTCGCGAGGCTTCTTTTCGTGGGGTTTGTGATCTTGCCGGTTTCGAGAAAAAGCTTGATGGCTCGCTCGAGTTCGTCTTTGCGCAGCTTGTTCGCGGCTGGAATCCCGATCTTCTCCGCAAATTCCTTGAGCTCGTTTGCGTACCAATAGCCATGGTCAAACTGGGTCACAGTCATGGATGTTGATAGCTGCATCTCTACCTGGGTTTTGTCCTGAGAGTTGATGTAGTGCTTTCGACGCGTAGCGTCGGCCTGAGTTTAGCCCGGCTTTTCAAAGCCGGGATAGCTTGCGTCGATTCTCAGCGTCGCATAGCGACGCCTGAATTGGGAGATATTCAACCGTCGCTACGCGACGAAGTTTGTAATGCTTGAGGACCCGGCGTTAAAACACCGGGCTAAACTCAGGCCGACGCTACGCGTCGAAACCCGTTGCATCAGCTCAAACATCCAATAAAAGAATTCAATCGACGTGAAGAAGTGACGGATGCTTCACAACTCCTTAAGCTTGCGTTTGACCAACACGAAGCGAGCCGTGCCTTTCCGGCTGGGCGTACTGGCCGGATCGTTTGCTCGATATGAAAGGGTCGTGCAGCGGATCACCTTGTTCTTGATAGACAGAAGCTCGACATCGCGGTTTAACTTTCCGCCCACGACGATATGCGCGATCGGAACCAACTTGTCCTTCCCTCGTGTAAAAACCGCGAGGTATTGGACGTAATTGTTCGTCCCATTCTGGCCTTCGATTGTGTACAAGACTGCGAGGTCGGGAAGACCATCCCGGTTCAAATCTCCCGTCAACACTTTCCTGGCATCTTCATACTCCTCGCCGGCTTCTTCTGTTGCCTGTTTCGCTATGAACTGATCAACAACGGCCGTGTCCTGCGTTTGCTCTGACGATGGTTGCTTCCGGTGCCGCTCGATATAACTACGAGCAAACTCATTCAGATGAGGATTCTCCGTCAAGCCGATCTTCTTTGCCTCTTCCGCTGCTTTATTCACCTCCCATCCGTCACGCAGCACGCGGCGGATCATCCAAAACGCGCCGACGCGGATGGCGGACGCACAATGAATAAACGCAGGACGGTTAGCGGGATCATCGGCGATCTTCAAAAACTCTGTCGCTTGTTCGTCTTTGGGTTCGCCGAAGACTACGGGAATGTTGAAGTAACGCAGGCCCAGCTCTTTTGCCCTCGCTTCCTCTTCGGCGGCGCGATGCTCCCCCGGTGGCCGCAGGTTAATAATGGCCTTAACGCCCTCGTCCTTGAGTTGCTGTAAATGCTCGAGTCTTGGTTGGCCGCCGGTACAGAATTGATCGTTGACTTTAAGGAAGTTGCGAATTGGCGGAACTTCCTGCTGCGCGGCGATTGGTATCGCAAAGACAAGCGTGAAGATCACAATGAGCATTCGTGGAATTTGATTAGTCGAGATCATAACGATTAGCCTGACTGTTACGGAACCGAGCGCAAGTAGGACAGGCATTCCTGCCTGTCCGGACAGACTGGAAAGTCTGTCCTACCTTATCGTCTGCGGCCAATCGCGAACAAACTCGCCGATGAGCGCACATACATTACGCCGTCAGATAACGCCGGTGTGGCCATCAGCAGCTCGCCCATCGAGTTCGTCCCCAGGTGGTTAAACTTTTCCCCCGCCGCAATGACCAACACCTCGCCGTCTTCGTTTGAAAGGTAAATTTTGCCGTCGGCTGCAACCGGTGACGCGCTGAAGCCACTGCCTATTGTCGGCAGCCGCTGGCGATATAGTTCTGCACCTGTCTTCAGATTGTAGGCGTCGAAGGTGCCGTTGTTTGCGAGGACGTAGAGGACGCCATGATAGGCGAGCGGCGTCGGCATGTAAGAACCGCGGCCCGTTTTACTCCAAAGGATCTCCTCACTGGCCGACTTTCCGGCCGGCAACGTGAGGTCACCATGCGCGCTGGGCTTTACCACAAAAATTGGGCGTTCTGGTCCGCGGCCACTGGCGACGACAAACAGACCTTCGCCGAAAATTGGCGTCGGCGCAGTTATCTTTGAACTACCACCAAGTCGCCACAACTCTTTCCCGGTGCGTGGGTCGTAACCACGGATGAAGTTTGAAGCGTTGGTCACGAGTACGGGACCTGTCTCAGTCGTAGCGATCGTCGGCGTTCCCCAGGATGGAAGTTCATCGCGATCGGTTTTCCAAACGGTCTTTCCCGTGGCGGCATCGAGGGCCAGCAGAAACGAGTCGGCTTGCGTGTCGCACTGCAGAATGACCAGGTTGTTCCAAATGATTGGTGAACTCGCCGGCCCCCATTCGTAGGTGGGGATGTCATAGGCGCCGAGATCCAATCGCCCCACGTCAACCTTCCAAAGAAGTCGACCGCTGACGTCGTACGCGTAAACTCCCTGCGAGCCAAACCAGGCGACAACGATGCGGCCATCGGTAGCGGGAGTTGAATTCGCATAGGTTGACTTGATGTGGCGCTTGTCGACCGGCTCGCCCTGATAGGCGACGCGTTCCCAGGAAATTTTTCCGGTTTGCTTGTCGATCGCATAAAGCATCCAGCGATGCGGCGAACGATCCTTCGAAGCGTCGCCATCACCATACAGGCCGGGCCGGAAGCTGGCTTTTGCATCGCTGCTAACCGCGCTGGTTACAAAGATGCGATTGCCCCATACGACCGGGCTCGAATGCGCTAACCCGGGAATCGGTGTTCGCCAGAGAATGTTTTCGCCGGACTTAACGTCCCAGCGGTCCGGCAGATTCTGTTTCTCCGCGATGCCGGAAGCCTGAGGCCCGCGAAACGACGGCCAACTCTCGTTGCTGTTTTTGTGATCAGATCCCGAGGATAGTTTCGCGCCCCGGGTTAGCTTGAGGTGCCGAACGGGAATGATTCTGGCTTCTTCGGCTGGCGTCCAGATGCTGCCGTCCACAATTATTCGGCGCACCGCACACTCATCTGAGATTAGTTTAAAGCTTACGCGCTTGCTGCTATCGCCCTCGACGCGAACCTCGTAACGGCCCGATCCGTCACAACCCCCAGGCCCACCTGACATGGTGAACTCCACTTCGGCGCCATTGGCTTTCCAGTTCCCGTTGAGTGCCGGCCAGCCCTGGCCCTGTAGTGTGAAGGTTCCGCCGGGATCAAACCGGGCCACAAATGCGCCAAACTTCAAGGGAGAGGATGGCAGTTGCGTGGCGACTTGCTGCGCGTAAACCGTGGATCCCAGCAGCAGAACAAAGGAGAACATCGCAGCAATGATTTTTCTCATGGGTTTGGTCCCTCCAGGAAGAGCAAAAAAGGTCAGCCTCAATCGTTGCAGGCCTGACAGTGTCTAAGAATGCAATCCAATCGTAACATCTAAATCTCGCCGCAGTGTTATAGTTCCTGAACTAAGGTCTTCCTTTTCTTCCGCAGCGGCAAGGTGGCGTGGCACCAGTCCTTGGCGGGCATTCAAACTCATAGGTCATGACAGCACAGAGAGAGGGCCACAAATGAGCACTCAGGCAGTTCCGAGACGCGAGGAAACTGGCCGGCGAATCAATATCGCAAAAGATAATTGGCTGGGTTTCATTGGCGATGTGACGAAATTTACTGGTGAGGTGCATTTCAAATCGATGTTGCGTATCGATGGACATTTCACGGGGCGCGTGAGTTCGCCAAGTGGCACCCTCATCGTAAGTAATGGCGCGCAACTTAGCAACGCGGTAATTGAGGTCGCGGTCGCCAAGATAAATGGGACGGTGGAAGGCGATATCCACGCCAGCAAGGAACTTGTGCTCGGCCCTACCGCAAACGTGACCGGGGAAGTGCAAACGCCCGAGTTGACCGTTGAGGAAGGGGCGATGCTCAACGCAAACTGCCGGACAGGGTGATGAGTCTTTCCGATCGAAGTTCTTGTATCTTTTATGTGCGTCCTCGAAACGAATGACAGTATCAACCACCGCCACAGACCGCGATCGCTTTGCCATAACTCGTCGCAAGCTCGTCTTGATTGTTGGTGGAAACATTTAGATCACGAATGATCCCGTCGCTCAATCCGTAAATCCAACCGTGCACCGCGAGCTCCTGCCCTCGTTCCCAGGCGCCCTGCACGATCGTCGTTTGGCAGACGTTGGAAACCTGCTCGATCACATTCAACTCGCATAGTTTATTGGGACGCTCCGCCTCATCAACTCCGGCAAGTAGAGCCTCATGCTTCTGCCGCACATCCTGAACATGCCTCAGCCAGTTATCAATTAGTCCCAGCCTGGAGTTGTTCAATGCCGCCTGCACGCCGCCGCAACCATAGTGTCCGCACACGATCAGATGCTTCACTTCAAGCACGTCAACCGCAAACTGAATCACAGAGAGACAGTTCAAGTCGGTGTGTACCACTACGTTCGCCACGTTCCGATGAACGAACAGCTCCCCTGGTGAAACTCCGATAATTTGGTTTGCCGGCACACGACTATCAGAACAGCCCACCCACAGGTAATGCGGCGACTGCTGTTGTGACAATGTTTGAAAGAAACTGGGATCCTGCGCGTTGATTCGCTCGGCCCATCGCCGGTTGTTTTCCAAAAGGTCGTCCAGAGTTCTCATGTTTTAGTTGTAACGTAAACTGTTAGTTTGCGTCGACTCACGGCGACAGCTTTCAATACCAAAAGATTAGCCGCGGATTTACGCAAATAAACGCGGATCAGAATAAGAACCAAAAACTCTTAGGTGATGAAAAGAGCGGGGCAAGGCGGGGTCCCCGGTGGGGCAGCCCCGCTGGGGTGCTAAACCCGCCTTCCTGACCCTTGCGCTTGCTTGAGGTGAACTCCGGATTGCAGATTGAAGGCCTTCCCATCTGACCCGCGTTGATCTGCGTAAATCCGTGGCCAATTCCTCCTCGCCTATTTCTTGCCGGCAGCCGCGGATCCCTGTGCGGCCAGACGACGGCCCGGTGTGCGGGCGAGGGCCTTTTCGAATTCGACGCGGGCCTCGTCTTTCCGGCCGCGACGACGTAGAAATTCACCCAACAGCTCGTGGGTCGGCTTGTCGATCGTTGGTGGGCCGAAGTCGATCGGGAGCGTTTCCTCAAGGGCGACGGCCTGCCGTATCAACTTCTCGGCGCCGGGCAGATCGCCTTCGCGCTCAGTGAGTAAAGTCCTGGCTTCGAGGACGAGAATCTCGGGACGCACGCGATAACTCGGATCGGGATCCGCACTCTTCGTCTCGAGGTTGACGACCTCTCGGCTGATGGTTTCGAGTTCATCCAACGCCTTCCGTGCTTCGTCTGCTTTCCCCCGTTTGATCGCGCCCACCGCGAACGCGAACGCGAAGTCGAGCCGGGTCCCCGGGCCGGCGTCCTTCGGCAAAGACCAGTTCGCGATCTCACCTGTCCAGTCGTCAGTATCAAGCAGGTAGCGCAATCGCATGTTGGCGTAGGCGCTGCTTGGGCTCGAGTCGGGATCCAGCGAAATCGACATCGACATCCCGGGATGATCCATCGCGGCCGGCGCTTCGACGGTGGAGCGACACGAAGCCAACGCGGTTTTGGCCTCGTCCATCTTTCCGAGCTGCAGGTACGCGTATCCAAGCCAACTTGCGTAATGGCCACAACGGACGGGACCTTTTCCCTGGGTCGCTCGCATACGGTCAACTGCGGCCATCGCGGCGAGGTTGGCTTGAATGGTTTCTTCCCACATACCGAGGGCCAGGAAGATGTGCGAGCACATGTGTTGGGCGTGTCCCGCGTCGGGCGCGATCTTTGAATAGATTCGCGCCGCGCGTAAACCGAGTGGCGCGTGCGCCGGATCGTCGTAGCTGTGGATCAAGTAGTGGACGAGTCCGGGATGATCATGATGATCGATCCAGGCTTCTTCGAGAACGCGCGCCGCGCGCATGTAGGTCGGGATATCGCGGCCCGCGTGTGCGGTGCCGAGAATCGAGAGCCCGTAGAAAGCAGCCGCGTCAACGTCATCCTGATAGCGCTGGTGCAGCTTCGCCATCGCGTTTTCGTAACGGAAGTCGCGTTCGCTCTTGCTTCCTTCGCCGTAAAGGATCTCGACGGCGTCGAGATACGCCTTTTCACGATCTGTCTTTGCTTTGGTGCGCCGAGCCGCGGCAGTCGGAGCTAACTTGTTCAGGGTGGCCCGTGCGGCCGAGAGATTCTGCTGCGCCCATAGCGGATGATTGAAGGTCATCGCCTCGCCCCAGTAAGCCATCGCGAAGCCAGGGTCGGCGGCCTGCGCGCGCTGAAAAGCGAGCGCGGCAGCGGGATACTCGAAGTCGTGGAGCAGCGCCATGCCCTGGATGAAGTCTGCCTGTGCTGTCGAGGCGCCGGAGTTGGCGAAGGCGACTTGGCCAAAGCGCTCACCAAGTCCGTCGCCGTAAACGCTGAAGTTGGACCCGGGTAAACCGGTGACTAGTAATGACGCGATGAGAGCGAATATGAGCATTTTAGATTCTCCTTGGACGCACCTGCGCTTGGTAATCGAGCCTAAGCCCGCGAAGCGCGGCGATAGAGTTGATCGTCAGTAGTTCGTTAGCTTTCCTCTGTTGCACGCTCCGCGCGCTTGGTTTTCTTATCTGGTTTCCGAAATATGGAATTACTTTAGATTGGTGGCGCTAAAGGTGAAAGACTACAGACGTCCGATTCAGTTCGATGAATGAGAATTGGACGAAGCCACTCGCAATTCTCTCCAAGTTTCCGGCTAAGAGTGACTCCATTTCGGGGTTGCGAATGTTTCCAGTCGAGATCAATAGCAGCTTGGGTGGTTTTCGATGCAGGTGAAAAGAAACGACGAAATCAGTATCTTTGGTTACGACGATGTAATCTTCGTTGCGTGAAAGTTCGTTGATAGTTGCGTCAGGAGTGCGATTGCCCAGCGGCAAATCAAGGGTATGGATCGCCTCATGTCCCGCCTCCCGGAGCCAGGAAACCAGCCGCCGCGGAAGTTGGGCATCGACCAGAAACTTCATGCGGAAACTGGCTCAAGGCGCTGGACCTGGCTCAGGCGTGCGGCAAAAGCGAGCACCGCCAGAATATCTTCGCGCGTCAGGTCTTCATAATCTGCGAGAATTTCTTCCGTCGACATTCCTGAACTCAGCAATTCAAGAATCGTCTCGACCGGATAGCGGAGCCCGCGAATACAGGGCTTGCCGTGGCAAATTTCGGGATCAGTTGTAATCAATTCCGCAAGGTTCATAAATCCTCCGAGCCGAAATATAACATACCTCCCGGTTGATCGGGCTCAGGTGCTCAGACCATTTCCATCCCGGCTCGTACGTCGCCCTGCCGATCGTCATTCCGGCTATCTTGATTAACTCGAACTTACCCTTGGCGAAAAGACGAACCTATACGAAAAAACCAACTGAGGCTGCGAAGCTGGCGTGAGATGATTTCGTTATTTTCATTTTCTGCGACTAGTCTCTTGAGGTTGCATCTGTCGCCCACATCCGTGGGCTCGGACGGTTTTGGTGACTGTTCCTCAGGCTCGGCTGCCATCGCCTGGGGCTAACACTCTGTCCGCCTGCTGCGCAGGCTCGTTGAAGGCTACATCGTGGGTCGACGAATACGGAACCGGAAGCGGTAGCGACCCGGTCGAACTGGTCGCTTACTTCAAAGACATTATTTTTGCTCTATGCTCATTATTGAGAAAAGGTGAACTATTTACGGCGCAATCAAGAGAAGCTTTGAGAATTTGCCCTTGTGCTGAGACTAGAACTCCTAATAGATAGAACTGAACGCCTACGAAAGCAGCAAACAGCAGCCCTATTACCATTGCTATAAACGATGCCCCACCGCTGATTTGACTGGCTACTAGCAGCGTAACCAAAGCAATGAGAACTGCTAAAACTACACCGATGATCTTGATAATGTCGCCATAGCCGTCCGACACTCTTGCTGTCACATAGGCATCCCAGTACCGCTTCATTAATGCTTTCACTTCTGCCCCATCAGATGAAGGGGTGAGCGAGGGTTGAACCGCCTGTTGAGAAACCAAAGATGGTAATGATTGACTAGCTTTTTCAACCCTTTCGAAAACTTCAACTTCTTCAGGTGGGCAGCCGTCCTTGCTTGTTGCACAGTGCCAGCAATGATTGCGATCGTCTCGATTTTCTTTGCCGCAGCCTAAACAATTCCACATGCGTTTGCTCCCACTTGACGCAACACGATGCACCGCCGAACGGAAAGTATTGTTTCAAGCCTTCGATCTTCTAAAGTGAAAGGTAAGCTGATTACGCGTCGGTTGAATTAGTTTTTGAATGCGAGGGGACATAGCTAATTTGGTTGCACACTATTGCGCGACATTACAGCAACCTCGTATTCAATTATCCCTAAATGTGCCGTGACTGATTGTTGATAGGTAAGTCTTAGTAATTCCTCTCTGATGATCAAACCTCCCGTCCTTTGTTTCTTAGAGAAATTTCCTAAAGTGTGATTCGGCTTGCACGTTATCTCCTTTCGCGTGGGTATTTATCATCCCCAAACAAAAGTGTAGCTGAACCTTATCAGGCTCCTCCTTCAACACCCACTCCATAAGCTCTTCTGCTTCTAACACGATGCTGCTGTCAAATGGTACATGTAAGACTGACAGATAAATCCGCCTAGATTCGATCATCTTCCCCTCGTAAGCCAGCAAGAACGCGTCAAAGTATATCCAAGCGGAATCTAAGCCACTAATGACCTGACATTTATTGATTTCTTTGTGTGCGGCTTCAACATCACGGCCTTTAGCAAAAAAGTAGAGGGCGCGTAAAACCCAGGCATCGTAGAAATCCGGCGATACTTCCTCGATCTTATCCAGGTAGTGCTTCATCACATCAAGTAATTGCTGATTTCTTGTCTTCCTCCATTTTAGGTACGTCCGACGAGCTTGCTGAATACTAGTTGCCGCTAGGTAGATTGGAACCCGATGCTTGAGAAGTTTTACAGTTTCGGCAATACGCTCTGGGCTTTGCGGCTCCCAATGTTCCAAACGTTCATATACATTTTCGTAGAGTTCCTGTGCAAACTCAGCGGCACCGGAAAGGAGCGCGGCCCTAGCAATAATGTAGCGTGCGGCTAAATCAACTGAAGCAGCGTTTAACTCAAATTCTTCAAGATCATTTTCAGCTGATATTGTTCTCCTGCCCGCGAGAACATCTGTCATTTCGCTTGCCAACTCATTCTTCAAATCATCCGGCACGGAGAGATGACGAACAACACACCGAATATCTAAGACGTAGAATGGCTCTTTATTCTGTTTGCGAAGACGAACTAACCCCCAAATCATTAAAACACATTCAGTCTTATGAAAGAGTTTAAGTGCGTGCTCCACGCCTTTTATTTTAGCCGCTTGCTCTCCAGCTATTTCTACAAAAGAGATTCGGTCTCGCAAACCTCCGGTAACAAGTAGGTCGCGCAATGTCTGGATGAAATCATTAGCGAGCCGGGGTCTATGCGCATCGCTCTCCGAAGCGATCGCTACAGCAATCCCGAAAGTTCCTCTTTTGGCCTTTGGTATGTAACGTGACTTAACCCATTTCCATGTCTTAGCTAGTAAGCCCGCGGATTCTCGAGCGGCTAATATTCCCTCCTTGTAGCTAATAGGGTCCAATGGCATTTGCGTAAAAACTCCTAAAGGCGTTCTTATATTACGATATGCCGGTGAAGAACAGGATAGATGGTCGTGATGCTTTTCTGAAATCACACAAAACGCTTCATAACCAGGCCGATTGCCGCATTGATTTGCTTGTGGCTCGCGCGTGCCGAATTACTTCGCCTCCGAGACCTTATCCACCACTTCTTCCGGCATTTTCACCACTTCCTGCCAGCCGGAATTGTCCGCGCGCATTTGGGCGGTGAGATCGTCGCGGAGTTTACGTAGATTGTCGCTGAGTAAGCATGGATAGTTGTTGATGTCGGCGAAGCGTCGGCGCTGGTCGGTGACAAACGACTTCTGTTTTTCGATCGAGGGAATCGAAGCGTGCTGGCCGTTTTCCCAGAAGGGAACCAACAGACGTTCGACACGCGCCGCGCCGGGAATTTCAATCTCTTCATCGTCGAGCCCGGTTACATCGCCAACATAGTTGCCGCTCGCATCGCTGCCGCGGAAGAGTTGCATGCGCCCAGGCAGAGTTGTCTTTTCTTCTGAGTTAGACGCCTTGAGAGTTGGACGGCCTTCGATAAGGCATTGCTTGAAGATAACTCCGGCAACGGCGGGGACCTCGCTTGAAAGTTTGGTGCCGATTCCAAAGCCGTTCGCACGCGGGAAGTCGCGGACGATGCGCCGCACTTTCTCCACATCTAAATCGCCGGTGAGATTTGGTCTCAGGTCGTAAATGCCGTTTGCCTCGAAGAAGCGCAGGCACCACTCGCCAAGCTCTGCGAGATCGCCCGAGTCGACACGAAATCCCTTAAAGGCCCGGCGCCGTGCTTCGGTTGAAGTCGCAGCCATCGCCGCATGGACGGCGCCCATGTAAACGTCAATCGTGTCGAGCAAGAGCGTGGTGCCGTTTGGATTCGCATCGAGCCAACGCTCAAACGCGACCTGCTCGAAATGTTTGGGCTTGCCGGTGCGCGGTTCAATCTCCGGCTGGGTCATGTATTCGATGTAAGACTGTTGCCAGTAATGCGCTTCCGTGCCCACCGCGGGGATGTCCAGGCGATGCGCGGCTTCCATGTTCGAAGTGTCGTTGAAGCCGCCGATGAACGCGTAGACCGCGATATCAACCGCGCGTTCGATGTCGCCGTTACGCCGCAAAGAGAAGTCAGACAACCAACGATGTTCACCGGCCGCCATGCGAAACTGCATTGCCGTTGCCGCCGTGGTCATCGGCAAGTCGAACGCGTGCTCAAACTTGATCTCCTGCGCTTGCGTAAGTCCAAATGCGCCGGTGATGTCGGCGAAGGGTTGTTGTGCGAACACGATTATTCCCGGACGCACGGCGCGGATCGTGCCGACAAACTGGATGTCTTCAATCGCCTTGGCAAAGCGCTGCAAGCCGCCGCGATCCTGTTCGAGGAACCGCAGACGCGGGCGATCGATTTGACTGTCGACCAGCAAACGGATGAGACGCGCGTGACCGAGGCAGGGTGCGAAAGGCAACTTCCGCTGCGTTACATAAAACGTAGCTTGCGCGTCGCTAAGCGGACGATCATGCAGACGCGTCACGTCTTTGTAAGACGCGTCGCCCATCGCGGCGTGGTAGCGGTCGATGTTCAGAGTGGCCATAAGTACTTAGGAGCAGGACGCAGGAGCAGGAGGCAGAAAGAGACTGCGGGGACGCTCGAGGTTCTTAAGTGGTTCACCTGCCGCCTGCCCCTGCCTCCTGCCCCTGTGTTTTCACTATCTCAGCGCCTGCCTGGCGCATCTCCGCAATCGCGCGCTCGCCATCGCCCGGATTGACGTCGACCGCGCGCATCGCATTCTCCAACGCCTTCACACTAAAGCCTTCTTTCAACGCATCGAGCACGGTGCTCTTTACGCAGTAGTCAGTTGCCAACCCGCCAATCCAAACCTCCTCGATGCCGAGCCGCCGCAGTTGTAAAGCCAGATCAGTTTCGTCAAACGCTGAATAGCAATCAGTGTCGCCGAGGCCTTTTGAGACTACGCGAATGTGTATGTCGTCGATTAGGTCTGGATGAAACTCGGCACCTCTCGTTTTCTGCACGCAGTGCACCGGCCAGGTGCCGCCGTAAGCCTGGAAATGCTTTGTCTGCTCCGGATGCCAGTCGCGGCTTTTGAACACCGGCTCGCCGCGCTCAAGAAACTCCTCGATCAGTTTATTGAGAGGCGACACCACCTGATCGCCTTCGGCAACCGCGAGTGTTCCGCCCGGACAGAAATCGTTCTGCACATCGACGACAATTAGTGCGCGCTTTTTGTCAGACATAGTCCTTGTTCCCGCCTCAGTAATTATTCGCCCATATGATGCTGCCAATGTGGCCCAAGGACAAGCCCAAAGTCCAAAGTCCAAGGTCCAAAGTCCAAAGCTCAAGGTACTGCGTCAGAAACAAGACTTGGCGTTTGTGACTTTGGACAGTGGACTTTGGACTTTGGACTTAATTAAGTAGACTATTTCCGTTCCCAAATCACATCGATTACTGAGTTCTGCGTTGGGGTCTGACTATGGATGATGCCGGAATTGAAGCAAAGCGAGAAACTGATCGTAGTGCGCTATTGAGCACGTCACTCGGAGACTATGCCGGAGCAGTGAATGCGGCGCTCGAAGACGCGACGCGCGCAAAGGTCGTCGAGCGCATCTGGAACAAAGACGCCACGCTCTGGAAGAACGAACCAGCGCATCAGAAGATCATCGCAAACTCGCTCGGTTGGCTGACAGTGTCGACTGAAATGCTTGGAGTAGCGGATGAACTCAAGGCGTTTGCCAATAGTGTAAGTGCGGCAGGATTTCAGCAGGTGATGGTTTGTGGGATGGGCGGCTCGTCGTTGTGCCCGGAAGTGTTGCGACAAACTTTTGGCAGGCAAAAAGACTTTCCTGAGTTGCTGGTGCTCGACTCAACCGATCCCGACACCATTAGCAACTTCAAAGAGAAGATCGGAAAGTGTTTGTTTGTCATCGCGTCGAAATCGGGAACGACGACGGAGCCGATGGCTTTCCATCGCTACTGGTACAACGAAGTCGCTCAGAATGGAGATGCACCCGGCGAATCGTTTGTGACAATCACTGACCCTGGTTCACAGATGGCCGACACGGCAGCCGCCGAAGGCTTCAGGCGAATTTTTCTCAACCAGGCAGACATCGGCGGACGTTATTCCGCGCTTTCGTATTTCGGCATGGTGCCCGCGGCACTGATGGGCGTGGATGCGGCCAGGTTGCTGCGGCAATCGCAGCCGATGGTTGAAGCTTGTGGCGCGCAGGTGGCAGTAAATCAAAACCCGGCGGCGATGCTTGGTGCAGTGATGGCTGAATGCGCGCGCGCCGGTCGCGAGAAGTTAACAATCGTCACCGATCAAAAGCTCGCGGCGCTCGGCTTGTGGGTGGAACAACTCATCGCGGAAAGCACTGGTAAAGAAGGGAAGGGCATCGTCCCGGTGGTCGGCGAACCTGCAGGAGATGTTTCCGATTACGGCAACGATCGGCTTTTCGTTTCGATTAGCGTTGGGCCGATTGATGATGAAACAAACTCGAGACTAAAAGCTCTTGAGGCTGCAGGTCATCCGGTCGTCTATCGAAGTCTGGCGGACGTCTACGATCTTGGTGCTGAGTTTTTTCTGTGGGAAATGGCGACTGCTTTTGCTGGTTGGCGCCTGGGCATCAATCCATTTGACCAACCAAACGTGCAGGAGTCGAAGGATGCAACGAAGGCGTTGCTGGAAGAATACAAGCAAAAGGGAAAACTCGCTGAGCAGACTGCTTTAGCACGCGATGGTCAACTTACTGTCTACGGCAGTGAGCCCGAGGCGTCTTCGCTTTTAGTTAGCGAGGCGCTGCGAGCACACTGCGCGAAGATCAAGCCGGGCGATTACGTAGCGCTGCTGGCATACGTTGAGGAAACTCCAGAGGTGGAGACTGCCATCCAGGGAATTCGCAAGACTATTCGCGATGCTACTCACTGTGCGAGTACCAGTGGTTTCGGACCGCGGTACCTGCATTCAACCGGGCAGCTGCATAAAGGCGGGCCAGACTCCGGAGTGTTCATTGAGATCACTGCGCCGGACAAAGTTGATTTTCCGGTTCCGCGAGCGCCGTACACGTTTAGCATTCTCAAGGATGCGCAGGCGCTTGGCGATTTTCAGTCGCTCTTGAAGCATGGCCGGCGGGCGATTAGGGTTGATTTGGGCGGCAATGTGCTGGGTGGACTGCAAAAGTTAATGAAAATGTTAGCGGATCAGACATAAACCAGCCGCGGGTTTACGCAGATGAACGCGGATCGGAAAAACCATCGGAAAATCTTTTACGGATTCATATTCTCTTATTCTTTTCTCTGATCCGAGTTTATCCGGAATTCGCGGCTAATTAGAGAGCCATTGTTTCAGGATTCATCATGACAGAAACTGCACAAATTGGTCTGATTGGTCTGGGCGTGATGGGTCAGAACCTTGCGCTCAATATCGAGCGCAACGGCTTTTCCATCGCAGTCTTCGAGCGCGAGCTGCCGGTGCTTGATGCGTTCATCGCGCGTGAGAGCGGCAAGCAGATTCTTGGTGCACATTCTCCCGAGGAGTTTGTGCTTTCGCTCGAACGCCCCCGCAAGATCATTCTCCTGGTGAAGGCTGGCGATCCGGTCGACTGGACTATCACTCTAATAAAACCCTTTCTCGAAGCCGGCGACATCATCATTGACGGCGGCAACTCGCATTTCAAAGATACCGAGCGACGGGAAAAAGAACTCCAGACCGCCGGCATGTTCATGATCGGTTCGGGAACGTCCGGCGGCGAAAAGGGCGCGCTATGGGGGCCGAGTCTGATGCCCGGTGGCGACCCGCAGGCTTACGAGCAGATTCGTCCGATTTGGGAAGCGATCGCGGCGAAAGTTCCCGACGGGCCGTGCGTCACCTACATCGGACCCGGCGGCTCGGGCCACTTCGTCAAGATGGTTCACAACGGCATTGAGTACGGCGACATGCAACTTATTGCTGAGGTCTACGGTCTGCTGCGCGATGGCTTCGGATTGAGCACGGATGCGATGGCAGACATTTTTGAGGAGTGGAACCGCGGCGATCTTGAGTCGTACCTGATTGAGATCACCGCGAAGATTCTGCGAGTTAAGGATCCGGAAACGGGAAAGCCACTGGTTGATTTGGTGCTCGACAAAGCTGGTCAGAAGGGAACCGGGAAGTGGACAAGTCAGATCGCGCTGGACCTTGGAGTGCCAATACCCACGATCGATGCAGCAATCGTGGCGCGAGTTTTATCTTCTCAGAAGGACGCGCGGGTTGAGGCGAGCAAACGGATCGGCGCGCGGACAGCGGGAAAGTTTGACGCGTTTAGCGATAAGCTGAAGGGCTACCTTCACGATGCGCTTTATGCTTCCAAGATTTGTTCGTATGCGCAGGGAATGAATCTTATCAAAGCTGGTTCGGATGAGTTTAAGTGGAATATTAATCTCAGCGAGGTGGCGCGTATTTGGCAGGGCGGCTGCATTATCCGTGCGAAGTTTTTAGGAAGGATCAAAGAGGCTTATCTGCGCGCTCCGGCCCTCGGCAACCTGCTGCTGGATTCAGAGTTCAGTACAAAAATAGATCAGGCACAAGCCGGCTGGCGCATCGTGGTTAGCACCGCGATGCAGCAAGGCTTGCCCGTGATTGCGATGTCGTCGAGCCTCGGATACTTCGATATGTATCGCACGGCGAACCTGCCTCTCAACTTAACTCAAGCGCAGCGCGATTTCTTCGGCTCGCATACATATGAACGCGTGGACAAACCCGGGCATGGGTTTGTGCATACTGAGTGGGAAGAGCTGCTTGAAAAGCAGTAAGCACGAGCACGATCCACGAAATCACACGAAACTACACTAACAATTTCGTGTTGGTTCGTGTCGTTTCGTGGATCCCTTCTGACGCTGATTGTCATGGAGCCGCAATCCAACATTTCGGTTTTTGATACTTCCGAACAACTTGCCGTTGCGGCGGCGGAGCGGTTTGTTGAATGCGCTTACGAGTTTCATGGCACTCTCGATCGGTTTAGCGTCGCCCTGGCTGGAGGCAACACCCCTCGCCGTGTTTATGAACTGCTCGCAAGGGATCGGTTCAAGAATCGGATTGAGTGGTCGCAGGTTTATCTCTTCTTTGGCGACGAGCGCTGCGTTCCACCAGATCACCCTGACAGCAACTATGCCGTGGCGTATAGAGCACTGATTTCGACGGTGCCGATTCCCGCAATCAACGTTCACCGCATTGTTGGCGATGGCAACGCGAACGAAAACGCGCGAGCTTACGAAAATCAGTTGCGAAGTTTCTTCGCCGGATTGTCCTGGCCGCGTTTTGATTTGGTGTTGCTGGGTATGGGCGAGGATGGCCACACCGCTTCGCTGTTTCCCAATTCCGCGGCGTTAAAAGAGACCTCGCATTGGGTTGTGCCAACAAAGAACGAGCAGTCAGGTCAGGATCGTATTACGCTCACCGCCCCTGTCTTCAACCATGCGCGGCACATCATGTTTTTGGTTACGGGCAAAAAAAAGGCGCAACGCCTCAAAGAAGTGTTACGCCCGCAACCCGGATCGGAACAGCTGCCCGTGCAGGCAATCACTCCAATCGACGGAACGCTGGATTGGCTGGTGGATGCAGAAGCGGCTTCGCTCCTGTAGCACTCAAAGATTGCGTTACCGCTTCAGCAATGCACATAGCCAAGCAGCCAAAATACAAGAATGAAAATCAGGATAGTGGAAAAGCACCCGCCGCCAAATTTCCATGCTGCCGCGCCGGCGAGCAGACCGCGAAATGGTCCTTCCATGTCTTTGTCTCCAAACTGGTCGTTGCAGTAATTTCCAGGCGCGCTTAAGCAGAGGCAGCAGCTTTTAGTTCCTTATTCTTTGCTTCCTCCATACGCGTTCCCAATGCCTCGGTCTGTTCTTCGTTCAAGACCTTGCGCGCCTTCGGAAACATCTCGCCTTCCTCTTCTTCAACGTGATGCTCGACGTTTTCTTTCAGCACAGTGAACCGCGCCGTCCACTGTTCGTCGCCTTTGTCCATTTTCTCCAGCTCGGCAAGAAGCTGTTTGACGAGACGGTGTTCCTCAAATGCTTCCAGCGTTATGTCTTGAGTCTCGTCGGCCTTCTCCAGCTCGGGATAGAAGATTGTTTCTTCTATGCGTGCATGCACATCGAGCTCGGCCTTGAGTTGGGTGAAGAGTTCCTCGCGCGTTTTCACGCCGCGTTCGGTGGTTGAGTCGAGCTTCTCCAGAATGCCTGCGACTTTCTTATGGTCGGCCTTCAATAGTGTAAAAGCGTTCATCGGTCAGATCCCTCCTTGTAGTTTGCAACTTCTCATGCTCAATTTCGATTACGAACGGATGGGTCCCTCGTTTGCATGCTAACCGGACAGTTATTGCGTTCACATCAGATTGGAGCAAGGGCAATGCCACGATCCCTGGCCGCTTATCCAACCGCTCCTCGCTTCATGAAATTCAAAAGAGACTTTTCCGCAGCGTGCAATCTTTTCCCACGGTACGCAGTCAATTCGTTTAGCGAGTTGAAGTAGTTGCTGATCGTCCTACCGCTCTCGAAACTTTGAATGATCTCGGGGCAGATGTAGGAACTGCGACAGACCGCTGCAGTGTTGCCCAACAAATCAGCAGTCTCCTTAACGGCCTCAACCACCTTCCGCTTGCGCAGTGCATTTGCTTCCCCGGGTTCGCAGCCCCTTCTTGCCAGCGCACACGCACAAACTAAAGTGCCGGCCCAGGTTCGGAAGTCTTTGGCGCTGAACTTTTCGCCCATCACTTCGCGAATGTAGTCGTTGATGTGTTGGCGAGTTACATTCACAAACTCACCGTTGCCGTTTTGGTATTTGAAGACTTCGCGCGACGGTCGACGCAGGAGATTGCGCACAACCCTGGCGACATGACGATCCTTGATCTGACGCACCTGCCGCACGCCGGACTTGCCTGGGAAATCAAATTCAACCAGGTCGCCTTTCGCTTTCACATGTCTGGGCCGCAACGTCGCCAGGCCAAAGCTTCCATGTTCACTCGCATAAGCCTGGCTGCCGGGTCGCAGTAAGCAAGTGGAGAGAATTCTCAAAATCGACGCCATGACAGTTTCTTTGCTCAAACCAGGTTGCCTTATTTGTGAACCTACCGTCGCTCGCATTTTCGGCAGTGCCTCTGCAAACTTGATTACTCGTCCGAATTTTTTGGCGTCTTGTCGCCGCGTATGGTTGGCGTGGTAGAGATACTGCAAACGACCGGCAGCGTCTCGACCAATTGCCTGCAAGGCCGCGCCGGCTGCGGAATTGATCCAAACGTCCGCCCAGGCCGGCGGAATCTTTAGCTCACGAATGCGCTTGAGATCCGAGCCGCTTACCTTCTGGAGATCGGCTCGTTGGTATCGGAACCCGCGTTCCTTTGTGCCAACGCGGTGTATTCCTGTGCGCTGAAGTTGTTCCAGCTTGGTCATCAAACAATGTTCTGAGTTTCGAGTTTCGAGTTCAGTGTTTGTTGCAAGGCCCTTGAGGTCGGAACTTGGAACTCTGAACTCGAAACTCTGAACTCGAAACTCGGAACTATTTCTCCTTTTGACTATGCATTCTCCGAATCGTGTGTAGGATTCCTGTACATCTTGCATCGGCACTTGTTTAGTAACAGACCACCTTTCAATCTCTGCGAATGCCTGACCCCTGCGATCGGCAATCGTGATGCCACCTTTGTTCTTCCATTAACTAAAGGACGCAACGCGCTGGGCCACGCAGGCAAGCTTCTCTTAATTCCATCGAGCTACTTCAGGCGCGCCAGTTGCAAATGAAACTCCGGCCCAGCCGGAGGAGATTGCACCGGCATTTTTTTCGCGTCAGTAGTCGATTCGAGTTACGTCGCGAGAGAGTGACTTAGAAAACTTCATAGGAGGAAAAGTATGGGAGACGATAGCGGAGGCGGTAGTGCTGGGGTCGTAGCAGTGCTGGTGATCTTTGTGATCATAGTGGTTGCGGCGCTGGTGGTCTTTGGCGGCAGGTTTATAGGTGGCAACAAGAAAGTGGATGTGAACATTAGCACACCTGCGAAGTAAGGTGATTGAGGTTTAGAAGAATTTAGTTTACCAGCAGGTTTTCCAGGTGTCTGACGATCAAGGCGAACCGTCGGTGTATCGGTCCATCGTCTTGTTGTCTGGAACGAGACTATTGGGAAATGCCATACCGCGTGGCTCGGAACAAAACGTCGAGTCGCGCGGGTTCGTTATTTTGGTCCTCGAGGAGCATTAACATGAATCAAGTCTTTCGCAAGTTTTCGGTCTCGGCCGCCAACGCCCTCGGCTCGTCATGGATGTTCATCGCAAACGTGCTGCTGATCCTGGTGTGGCTGGTGGCCGGTCCGTTTTTCCACTATTCAGATACGTGGCAGCTGATCGTTAACACGGCCACCACCGTGTTTACATACCTGGCCGTATTTCTAATTCAAAATACGCAGAACCGCGATGCGGTGGCGACCCATCTGAAACTGGATGAACTAATCAAGGGAGTAGAAGGCGCCCGCACCCGTTTGGTGAATTTGGAAAAGTTGTCTGACGAAGAGCTGGCGGCACTGCAGGAAGAATTTGACAGACTGCGAGCGAAACACGCAAAAGGCCCCGCGAGGGAAGACGTTTCAGCTAGTGCCGCCTGAATTGGTAATACTTTGAGGACGTTTCGTTGGAATTCACGCTTTATTAGAAGTTCTTTAAGTTATCAGCGTGAATAATGAAACGGTCGGCTAAAAAATCTGAAAATCTCTCCCTGGTTCCGTCGGAGACGCGCGCCTATGATT
>JBOGOP010000064.1:0-21644 GCA_050747225.1 Pyrinomonadaceae bacterium | reverse complement strand
CTATAGACGCCGTATCCTTTTCCATCTCACTGGTAAATAACTACTGGGCTCGTCCGATTGGTCGAGCCTGCCAACCTCCCCGCTAACATTACCGACCGGCTTACCGAAAGCGCGCTCTCATGAAACTCGCCGTCTCTCTTGTTGTCACTCTGCTTGCCGTTTCTTCCATCTCCGGTCAACCGCGCCCTGTGGTGCGCCGCAGTTCCGTCAACATTACTTCCGCGCCGCCGACGCCGCTGCAGCAGCTGCCGCTGCGTCGTGTAATCCTTTACAGCAATGGCGTCGCCTATTTTGAAAGGCGCGGCTTCGTTACAGATAAAGCGGAGGTCAGCCTGCAGTTCAAACAGTCGCAGGTTGACGACGTTCTCAAGTCGATGCTCGTACTGGATCTTGGCCGCGGACAGATCGGAGCTGTCAGTTACAACTCCTCGGCGCCGCCATCCGCGCGTCTGTCTGAGATCCCCTTTACGATTGAGGCTGGCACCGAGAGCAGTGCAGAAGGCGGACTGGCCGGCGTACTTCGTCAACTGCAAGGCGAGCGAGTGGCAGTCACAACCTCGACCGTATCCGTGACGGGAGCGATCCTTACTGTTGAAGGGCGTAAGTCTCAGATTGACGCGGCGAAGCCGGCTCTCACAACCTACTCGCTAGTCATAGCGACAGCCGCTGGAGAATTTGTCAGCTTCGATCTCGCCAATGTTCGCTCTGTTCGCCTGATCGATCAGGGTGCGCAACATGACGTCGCAGAGTTTGCCAATGCTTCAGCCTCGGCGCGACGGCGCGATGCAAAGACGATCGTCATCAGCTCCGATGGCGTGGGCCGGCGCGAGCTGGTGGTCAGCTATACGATTGCCGCACCAATTTGGAAAACCACTTATCGAGTTGTCCTTGACTCAACTGGCAAACCCTTTTTTCAGGGGTGGGCGATAGTCGATAACGTCGGCGATGAAGACTGGTCAGACGTATCGCTCTCGCTCTTTTCGGGAACGCCGGTCTCTTTCATCCAGCCACTCCAGCGGCCGCTCTATCGTTATCGCCCGGTTATTCCGATTCCCGAAGATCTGAATCTTGATCCACAAGTCTACGAATCAGGCGAGGGTGGTGGGATTGGAATGGGCAGAGGCGGCAACCTCGGAGGCGGTGAACGGCACGACGGTGGTGGTGGTCCCGGCGGCGGTGGCGGCGGTCAAGATGTCGTTCGAGCTGGTCCGCTAGACGGCCCCGAGACCACTCTCAGTGACGCAATCAGCGCCGAAGATTCAGGCATCAAGGCAGCGGCAACCGGAAATGAAATCGGCGACCTGTTTGAGTATCGCATCGACCATCCAGTGACAGTGCGTCGCGATCGCTCGGCCCTCATTCCGATTTTGCAGACGCGGATGGACGGCGAGCGCGTTTCAATCTATCGAGAGGCTGAGAGAGCGGATCGTCCGATGAGTGGACTGTTACTCAAAAACACTTCACCGCTCACGCTTGAAGGCGGGGCGCTCACTGTTATCGACGGAGACGCGTATGCGGGTGAATCTCTGCTCGAAAGACTTAAGCCAGGAGAAGAAAGGTTTATTTCCTTTGCGGTTGATCTGGCGACGCTGGTCACGATCACCAAAGCCGAGGATCGCGAGCCTGTCTTTCTGGTGCGCATTGTTGATGGCACGTTTCAGGCGCACTACTACGAAGCTGAGAAAAAGATTTACACGATTAGCAATCAAACTGATAAGCCGCGCGTCGTCTACGTCGAGCATCCTTTACGCGAAGGCTGGAAATTGACCGAGGAAACGCCGAAGCCCGTCGAAAAAACCCAAAATGCCTACCGGTTCCGCGTTGAAGTCGCCGCCCGCGAAAAAGTTGAACTGAAGGTGGGCGAACACCGCGCCCTGATGGACAAGTATGCGATCTCAAACTTGACGCCTCGCGATCTGGAGCTCTTTGTATCGCGGCGTTATCTGGATGAATCATCGCGGGCCGCTCTGGAAACGATTATCAGTCTTAAAGGACAGATCGCGGATATTGGCAAGGAACTGAATGAGCTGGAGAGCGAGACTGAAGAAATCTCAACGGATCAGGATCGTTTGCGAGAGAACATCAAAGCACTTGGTCAGACGGCGGATGCACGACAATTGATTGGGCGTTATGTGGGTAAGGCAAACGAGCAGGAGACGAGAATTGAACAACTGACTAGAGAACGCCGGACAAAAGTGTCGGCCCGTCTCCAGCTTCAACTGCAACTGGATAAGGCGATCCGCGCTCTGGCTATCGATCGCAAACTCTAGAGGCCACTTCAGTGCGCATTTAATAAGCCGAACAAGAAATGCTACGACGAGTTGTTCCTAATGCCCCGTTTCGTAGCTCGGGTTTATTCGCCGGAGGTTTAGGAACGGCGCACGGCAATCAGCCAAACCAAAATTCGCTTGCCCGGTATGGACTTTTCTCTTCGAGGAGTGTTTAACTTTGCGGACAATAAATGAAAACCTCTTTACAGCGCAAACCTGCCGCTTGGCTCTATAAATATCGCCAAGATATTGACCTCGAGCCCTTTTTCCAGAGAGGAACAGTCTGGAGCCCCAACAAGCAGCAGTATTTCATGGATTCCATTCTCAAGAATTGGGGCACACCAAAACTTTTCCTTTGGCAATCGGGACCCGAATCGTTTGCTTGTCTTGACGGGAAGCAACGCCTGACCAGCCTGTTTAAGTTTATGGCTGACGATCTTGAGGTTAATGCGAATTATTCTGCAAATTATGGTGGCAAGCTTTACTCTGAATTACCAACCACGGTTCAGGACGCGATTGACAAATATAAGTTTTCGATTGAGTTAGTAACCCAAGCGAATCAAAAGGAAGTCGTCGAGCTATATCGAAGATTGCAGGGTGGAACACCATTGAATTTCGGAGAGAAACTGTTTGCGAGTCTTAGCCAAATGAACACATGGATAAAGGAGGAGCTTGCTGCCAGAAAATTCTTCAGAAAAATCGTGGCTCTGCCAAATACTCGATATTCCCATTATGCAGTGTGCGCCCAACTCTGCCTTCTTAGCATAGGAGGAGCGCGGGAAGATCTAAAACTGAACAACCTGGAAAAGTTTTTTGCGGATTACGAAAATTTCAACAAACGGAGCCCTGAAGCTGCCAAGGTGCGGCAGGTTCTAACATTTCTCGAAAAGGCATTTCATTCCCGTAATGAAATTGCTCTACGAAATAGACCGAGCATAGTTTCTGCGTTTTTCCTTGTTTCCGATTTATTAGCCAGACGCAATTTGGCCGGTAAAGAGAAGGAGATCGGAACCTTCTTCCGGAAGTTCACGCAACAGTTGCAGAAAGAATTTGACAAGGTACCAAGTCAACGAGATCCTGAGCTGCTAAGTTATCAGTCCGCCGTCACGCAGGGAGCAGACAAGATTAAGTATGTAAAAGTGCGGCACAATATTCTCTTGAAACGACTTGCCGAAAAGAATCAATTCTTCTTTAAACTCATTAACCCAATGGTGACGCCTGAACAAGAGTTCAGCACAATGTATGAAGAGATTCGGATCGCGTTAGGCATGAACAATTCAGCCGCCTTCGATAGCTGGCTAATAACTCAGGGCGAGCGAAGTAAATACAAATGCCGCACCGCACGAAACGATGAAACGCTAATCGGCCATATTCGTCATTGTATTCATCACAGTCGGCACGGAAGATACTCTAAGCCACAATTGGCAAACGCCCTTCGTTGGTTGAAGAAGCGTAGATTGACATGGGGAGTCTAATGGCACCCGACAACAAAGGCCGCGTAATGAACAGTCGCAAACGCAGATTATTCGTCTTAGCCGAGATATTAGCGATGACCGCATCGGCAAACTCGGAGTACCATTATGGTCACTCTTTCGATACTTTGCCGAATCCTATTTGCCTCTTTGGTGGGTCTAGATCCGGCTGCAAGAGTGGCAGCAGTTTTCGATAAATATCTCGCAAGACTGAATCGTGCTGCAATAAGGTCTTATCGATCTCCGCTAACCGTCTGAGAATTTCTCGATTGACAGCGAGCTGTTCGCGCATCTGCAAAAACGCACGCACAACATAAATGCTCATCGCGACTGCCCGAGGGCTGTTAAGAACGCTCGCCGCCATTATCGAACCGTGTTCAGTGAATGCAAAAGGCAAAGCCTTCGCAAACTTCAGCCTCGCTAGGTGATCACAATTTGTGATCACCTCAGACTTCTCCTTAGGGCTAAGCTGAAAGATAAAATCTTCAGGAAACCGCTCCGCATTTCGCTTTACGGCTTGGTTAAGCGTTCGAGTCTCGACTTCGTAAATACTCGCAAGGTCGGCATCTATCATTACCTTTCTTCCGCGGACAGTTAGAATTAGCGATTCGATGGATTTGGGTCGTTTGGCCATTGTCTTCACGATACTTCGACTCACCTAAGCTTCCAACTTCTGAATAATCGCGTCGGCAAACTCAGCCGTCTTCGCAGTGCCGCCGATGTCCTTCGTACGCACGGTGCCTTCCTCGAAGACATGTAGCATCGCGTTTTCAGTTTTGTCTGCCGCCTCGCGTTCACCGAGGTAACGCAACATCAGAATTCCCGATTGCAGCAACGCGGTGGGGTTTGCGATTCCCTGCCCGGCAATGTCCGGCGCCGAGCCATGCACCGCTTCAAACATCGCCCCCTTCTCACCAATGTTCGCGCCAGGTACAAGACCCAGACCGCCGATTAAGCCGGCGCACAAATCCGACACGATGTCGCCATAAAGGTTTTCCAAAAGCATTACGTCAAACTGTTCCGGGCGCATTACCAGTTGCATACAGGCGTTGTCGATAATCTTGTCATCGGCTTCGATTTCAGGATAGACCTTAGCGACTCTGCGGAAGCAATCGAGGAAGAGTCCGTCAGACAATTTCATTATGTTGGCTTTGTGACCGCAGGTAATTTTTCTTCGGCCTTCACGTCGTGAATACTCAAAGGCAAATCGCGCGATCCGCGTCGAAGCCTTTTCCGTAATGATCTTCAGGCTTTCCACAACTCCCGGAACTACTACGTGTTCGAGTCCGGCGTATAAGCTCTCGGTGTTCTCGCGAACAATAACCAAATTCAGTTCCGGATAGCGGCAGGGAACATTTGGCAAAGCGCGAATGGGACGCATGTTAGCGTACAAGTCGAGCGCTTTTCTGAGGCCCACGTTGACAGAAGTAAAGCCTTTGCCGATTGGCGTGGTGACCGGTCCCTTAAGTGCGACTTTGTTTCGCAGGATCGAATCAAGCAATGCCTGCGGCAGGGTTTCGCCAAATTTTTCCAGCGCCTGCGCGCCCGCGTAATGAGTTTCCCACTCGATGTCTGCGCCTGAAGCCTCAATTATGCGCACTACGTTGGCGGCGATTTCGGGGCCGATGCCGTCGCCGGGAATCAGTGTGATACGATGTTTCATAAGCAAATTTGGTCTTTGGCTTTTGGTCTTTGGTCTTTGTACTTCGTGTTTTCAGTGCTTTGTACTCTGCATCGAAGGCACTAAGGATACATACGTCAAAGCCCAAAGACCAAAGACCCAAGACCAAAGACCCAAGACCAAAGCCCTCCCCAACCGAAATGATTCAAGCTAACCAAAGCGCGGACGTTGTGATTATTGGCGGTGGCGTCATCGGTTTGGCCGTGGCGCGCGCGCTGGCTATGCGCGGAGTTCGCGACGTGCTTCTCATTGAGCGCAACAGTCTCGGAGCAGAATCGTCTTCGGCGGCAGCCGGCATGCTGGCGCCACAGGCAGAAGCAAATCGTGCGCATGAATTTTTTTACCTCACCTGCCAGAGTCGCGATATGTATCCAGCCTTTGCCGCTGCTTTGCTGGATGAAACCGGTGTCGATATTGAACTGGAAACTACGGGAACGCTCTACCTGGCTTTCACCGAGCACGATGCCGAGGAGTTGCAAAAACGTTATGAGTGGCAAAACAAGGCAGGACTGCCTATAGAGAAACTAAGCGCCGCGGCGGTGAGACAACTTGAGCCGGCAATTAACGAAGATGTGCGTTTTGCTCTTAAGTTTCCGCTCGACGCGCAGGTGGAGAATCGTCGACTTATCAGCGCCTTGTCAGCGGCAAATGAACGGCTCGGGGTGCGCATGGAAACCGGAATCGCAGTCGGCGCTCTGAAGATCGAACGCGACCGCGTCACCGGGATTGAGACCTCGCGAGGATTTATCGCGACTGACGCGGTTGTCATAGCAGGAGGCGCCTGGAGTTCTCTGCTTGGAGCCGGAGACAAAGCGCTGCCGGATCTACGCATCAAACCCGTTCGCGGTCAGATGCTCTGTTTTCAGCCGCATCTACCGTTGGCGCGACACGTTATTTACAGCCCGCGAGGCTACCTTGTGCCGCGGCGCGATGGACGCTTGCTGGCCGGTTCAACTACAGAACATGCTGGGTTTGAGAAGCAAGTAACCGCGGCAGGGGTGCGATCGATACTTTCGGCGGCCTTGGAAATATCACCTCGCGTCGCCTCGCTGCCGCTGACGGATTCATGGTCTGGATTGCGGCCGCGCGCTGCCGACACTTTGCCTGTGCTCGGTCCTTGTGCTGAAATTGCCGGGGTCTACTACGCCACCGGTCATTACCGCAACGGGATCCTGCTGGCGCCGATAACCGGAGAGTTAATTGCCGGCGCAATTGTTGATAAGGCATTTCCGTTGGCGCTTGAGATTTTTTCGCCGGATCGTTTTGGGATGGTGGCGGTGGGTTGATAGGAGTTTGCAACCGAATCAGGCCCGAAGGGCCGGCACCGCACGCTCGGGGTGTCGCACCTTCGGCGCTCAGTTATCTGGTGACCTAAACCCCGCGCTAACGCACGGGGCTACTAAATGCCGCTGCTTCGCAACTGGTGGATGTATGAAGTTTTCATCTTCGAGTCTTCTTATCATTGCCTTGCTGCTGTTGGCGACGATGGCGGGCAGTGCCGTTGCGCAGGATCAAATCAAGTCTCCTGAACCGTCACAAGCAAAGAACGAAGCCAAGCCCGAGAAGCGAAGCGCGAAGCTCTTGTATGAAGAAGCAAAGTCTTACGTTGACAAGGCGTATACCGACTTCAACAACAAGAAAATCCCCTACGATCAGAAACTCGAAGCCCAAACAAAACAGGAACAGAAAGATCTGGCTGCGAAGTATGCCGCTCTGCTGCAAACGCGAAAGTCTTTGTCGCCGGCAGACGCTTATTACCTCGGCATGCTTCATTATCTTACCGGCAATGCAGACGGCGCACTCGAAGCCATGCGTCGTTACCTGGCTGGAGAAGCGTCCGGCGAAGACGCGCAGATCGCTCGCGCAGTTGTAGTCCTTTACACCACCCGACAAGGTCTCGTTCCGGAAGCCGAGCGCGCCGTGACAGCCTACGCACAAAATCAGCCCCAGAATTTGACGGAGTGGTTTGGCATGGAAACCCTGATTGCCGAGGCACTGAAAAAAACGAAAGACTACGCCGGCGTTCTAAAGCATTCGCAGGAGATGCTCAAAATTGCGAAGCTGGTCGCCGCCGACAAAACTATCAACGCTTTCAAACGCGACGATCTGCTCTACAAGGCAGTGTCTTTCATAGCGGACGCGGAAATGCAGATAGGCAGGAAAAGCGAGGCCCTCGAGGCAATAACTGAGCTGCGCAAATTTGCAATATCAATACCCTCAGCCAACTTGCTGAGGCTGACAAATCTTCGCCTCATGGGCTTGGATCGTTCAATCGATCCGAAGGAAATATTTAACGAAGCCGTGCCTGCCTCTGCCGCTCCGCTTCCGGAGTTGGTCGCAACGCAATGGATCGATCAATCGCCGGTTACGTTATCCAAATTGCGCGGCCAGGTTGTCTTGCTCGACTTCTGGGCGCCCTGGTGTGGACCCTGCCGTTACACTTTTCCCAGACTTCAGCGCTGGCACGAGAGCTACAAAGACAAGGGGCTGGTAATACTTGGTCTGACAAACTACTTCGGCAATATTGACGGCCGGCGGGCGACTCCCAGCGAAGAACTTGCTTACCTACGTACTTTCAAAAAGCAACAGCGACTGCCCTACGGTTTCGTGGTAGCTGATTCTTCGGTGAACGATATGCACTATGGTGTGTTTTCCATTCCGATGTCCTTTCTGATCGACCGGCGGGGAAATGTGCGTTTCATCGCGATGGGAGCGGGCGAAGGAGAAATAACAGCCCTCGGCAAAATGATCGAGAAAGTGATGAGCGAGGAAAATGTTCCTAACTCGGCTGCCGTCACCGCAAGACAGTGAGCTGACGTGGTATTCTTGAGCCATGTAATGAGTAGTTATGGAAAGTCAAAATCTTAATATTGGCGTCGCATTCATAGCAGGTATTTTTTCTTTCCTGTCGCCCTGCGTCTTGCCGCTGGTCCCAGGCTATATCTCACTGATGTCGGGTGTCAGCATCGATCAGCTCAAAGAAGGCTCAGGTGGAAGTGCGCGACGAGCCGTGATTGTGAATTCCCTGGCTTTCAACGCCGGACTTTCGGTTATCTTTTTGGCCTTGGGAACGACGGCGGGTTTGATTGGAGCCTCGATCATCAGCAATCCATGGGTCAGAGGAATTGGCGGAGTCATCATCATTCTATTTGGCCTGCAACTGATCGGCGTCTTAAAAATATCGACGCTCTACAAAGACACCCGCTTCTTCTCCAACGAAAAGCCGCGCGGAGCGTTGGGCTCGTTCACTTTGGGAATTGCTTTTGCGGCTGGTTGGACGCCCTGCATCGGTCCAATTCTCGGCGGCATTATTGGTCTCGCGGCTGCCAGCGGCGGCTGGCGCAACGGATTAATCCTGTCGGCCTTTTACTCGGCTGGTCTGGCGGTACCGTTTCTCTTGACCGGCCTCGGCATCAATAAGTTTCTGGCTTTCTACGGCAAGTTTCGCAGGCATCTGCACAAGGTGGAAGTTGTTTCGGGTGTTATCCTAATCCTGATTGGTTTACTGATTATGTCCGGTAAGTCAACCCTGCTTAATAGTCAGTGGGTTGCGAAACACTTGCCGAATCCAGAAGGCTGGATCAAGGTCAAGCAGCCTCCCCCTCCTCCGCCCGTTGACGGCAACTTTAAACCCGCGCCGGAAGTCGAGCTTTCAACGCTTGAAGGCCAGCCGTTTCGTCTAACTGATTTGCGCGGACGCGTGGTCCTTCTGAATTTCTGGGCCACCTGGTGCGTCCCCTGTCGCGCCGAGATTCCCGAGTTCAATGCGATGCAACGTGAACTGAAAGCACAGGGACTCGAAGTGGTAGGCGTGTCCACTTCGCCAGGCGATACCGTCGAGGTCATCAAAGATTTTCAGAAGGATTTGAAGCAGGAGTACACCGTGTTGCGCGGCGCCGAGGAGATTGGTGCGAAGTTTGGCAACGGACCGGGCCTGCCAGTTACCTATCTGATAGATCGCGAAGGCCGTATTCGGCAGAAAATCGATGGCTCACGCGACCGCGCCGGTTGGGAAGCGGCAGTGAAGCCGTTGCTCGATGAAGCACCGGCAACGGCCCAGAAGGTTAACCAGGTTTCGGATTAGCAGGAGTGTGATCATGAAAAGATTATTCGCCTTGATAGTTTTCGCGTTGGCCATAGGCCCGGCTGCGGCATTTGCCCAGGGCAGCCATGAGTATTCGCCACTCGTCGAGAAAACCGTTAACTACAAAAACTGGACGCTCAACGATTTCAAAGACAACAAGCCGGTCGATCTGCGCTCGCTGGTTCAAGGCAAGAAGCTCGTGATGGTTGTTTACTTCGCGCCCTGGTGTCCTAACTGGCGTAACGAAGCGCCGGTGGCTGCCCGGCTTTACGAGAAGTATAAAGATCAGGGGTTCGCGGTGATTGGCGTTAGCGAATACGGCACACGCGACGACGTCAGTAAGTATTTTGCGCCCAACGGCTCGCCTTACCCGGTCGTGAGCGAATCGGAACTGCGCGAGGATCGCGAGAAGACCGCACACTTCGGCTACCGGCAAGCGACCGGAGATACGCGCAGGTGGGGGTCGCCCTGGAATATTTTCCTCGAGCCCGCAACACTGGCGAAAACCGGCGACGTGCTGACGGAAAAGGCCTGGGTGGTTAACGGTGAACTGATTGAGGAAGACGTGGACAAGTTCATCGCCGAGCGCCTGAAGACAACCACCGCCACAGTGATCGTTCC
The DNA here is from genome assembly GCA_050747225.1 of Pyrinomonadaceae bacterium. Taxonomy (GTDB): domain Bacteria; phylum Acidobacteriota; class Blastocatellia; order Pyrinomonadales; family Pyrinomonadaceae; genus PSRF01. The sequence goes on along the minus strand of JBOGOP010000064.1, from coordinate 11,516 downwards.
GTGTAAACAGTAAGTGAGCCTTGCAATTGTTGCGTGGGGCGCACCGTTTGAGTGCGCCCTTTTCCTTTTTGGATCAACCTCTTCATTGGAATAGTTTGAAATCTTGTACCTTTATCATTAGCACCGTGGCTTTAGCCCGGTGATTAATGTTTAGGTTCGGAACAGAAACCGTTTAAACGGTTTGGGGATTCTGGAACCCTAAATTCACCGGGCTAAAGCCACGGTGCTAATGAAGCTAATACAGCAACCTGACCCACTCCAGTGATTAGGTCGACCTTTGCGAGAAAACTCTTGCGTTGCTACTATTGCCGACTCTTTTGGCCAGCTATTTTGAATTGAACCCTATGAAACTTCGTCTTCTTTATCACGGTCACTGCTTCGACGGCGTCGCCTCGGCCGCAACCTTCACGCGCTTCTACACCGAACGTATTCGCCCCGCAGCGGAAGTAGACTATGGCGGTTTGCTGCACCGCCCGGGAAATCTTTTCGATCTCGCGCTGCTGGATGGCGATGAAAACGCGATCGTGGATTTCAAATACGCCGCGACGGAAAAATTGACCTGGTGGTTTGACCACCACCAGTCCGCGTTCCTCACTCCCGAAGATGAAGCGCACTTTCGCGCTGATAAGTCCGGCAGGAAATTTCTCGACGCAACCCGCAAATCCTGTACTGAATTCATCGCCGATGTCGCGCGCAATCAGTTTGGATTTAACGACGAACCGCTAAAGGATCTGATTTATTGGGCCCACATCATCGACGGCGCGCTTTATGAATCCGCGGCCCAGTGTGTGGAATTGAAAGAGCCTGCGTTGCAGTTGATGCAGGTCATCGAATCCGATCCGGCTGATAAGTTTATCGAACAGGTCATTCGTGAGCTTACGGTGAAGTCGCTCCACGAAGTTGCTACCAGCGAAGAGGTGCAGCGGCGTTTCCAGCCGATTCTAAAACAGCATCTGCAAACGCTCGCTGCAATTCGTAGCAAAGCTATCTCCGCAAACGACGTTGTCCAGTTTGACCTGGTTGACGAGGGCTACGAAGGCTTTAACAAGTTCATTCCTTACTATCTCTACCCGGAAACCACCTACACGGTTGCCTTAACACGTGGCTCGCAACGCACCAAGATTTCCGTCGGCTCGAATCCCTGGGCGCCGCACCCACGCACTCACAACATCGCCAAAATCTGCGAACGCTACGGCGGCGGCGGACACGCTGTTGTCGGCGCTATTTCTTTGAAGCCTGAGGAAGTTGAGAGAGGGCGAGAGATCGTTAAGGAGATCGTGACGGAGTTGTCAGGAAGCGCGATATAACACGATATGACACGGGGCAGCCGAGTTAGTTTCGGCATGCTGGGTATCGCTGTCAAACTTGTTTTTTATGCTTTGGCAACGAGGATTCTATGCGTAATTACAAAAGCAGCTAAACCTTTGCGCGCATATTGCCTCAACCGTTATGGTATACCTGTGAAGACCTTTAAGACACTTGACGATTATATCGATGCGGCGCTTGCGACGGCCCGATTTGAACGAATCGAGGGTGGCCAAAAGGTATATGCGGAGATTCCCACTTGTCGTGGAGTATGGGCCCAAGCTCGAACGCGCCAACAAGTGAAAGAAGAACTGCGCCAAGTTCTGAAGGGCTGGATCGAATTACAATTAGAGCGCGGAGGCGACTTGCCTCCAATCAAGGGATCGGTTTTCAAGGAACTCACCTTCGCCTAATCACTTTTCATCCAGTCCTCACGAGAAATCCTTGCCTGCCGTAGAATCCTTTTTAGCAGGTCCACGGAAATGTCTTCGTTATGTGGATTTGGAATTGTAAGCGGAGGACTGCCCTCCTTCAGCATGAACGGATGCTTGCCTCTGTATTCCGGCCCAGCCCAGCCTAGCCGACGAAGGCGTGCGACTAACTCTCGCTGAGATACGGGGCTCAGACGCAAGGGTTATGACTCCGATACGCGGTCGTCGTCCGCTTCGCTCGATACTTGTTGCTCAGATTGGCCGGCGTTCATTACTTCTACGACATGGAACTGCACAGCTAACCAGTTCTGAATCCGTTTTAGCTCGGACGCGGTGATTATCGGTGGCGCTTGGAGCGTCACTCGGCGGTTCCGACTGGCGTCTAGCGTAAGATAGTGAGACTCATGTTCATCCGACAAAGCCGTTACCGTGTTGCGAGGAGGAGTTGTAACGGGTTGAGGAAATCCTTTCTGTGAAACCGCAGAATGAGGCGACGGACTCGAGACATTTAAGCTAAAAGTGCCATCGCTTTTGACAAGTCCCGCTCGGTTAACGCTGCGCACGAAGATATCCGCGCAAGCATTGGCCGCGTCAGGTGCGAGATCAAACTCCCGCTCGATAGAATTCTTTAAGATATCCAACGGCGGCAGTCGCTTCTCGGAAAAACGTTCGATAATTCCCTGGTAGCCGATGACATTTCTTACGGAAGTGACCAATGCCTGCTGCTTGGATTGTTCATCGGTTGGCTTAAAGTAATCCAATGCAAGGCGTGTAAGGTTGACTCCCTGAGTAGTATCAAGCAAGCCAAAGAGTTTGGCTGCCACTATTCGACGATAGAAGGGGGTTGAAGTCGGATTCGCGTATCCTAATCTCTTTGCTACGTCCTGCTGAGAAAGAGTTTGGAGGCCTTCACCTTCAACTCTTTCTAAAAACACTAACACGGCATCCAAATCGACCATTGGAAGGTCCGTAGTCGAAGCCTTCTTACCACGCTTTTTGTCAATCGAGGCGTTTTCGGTGCTTTTTTCTTGTTTCGCGTTCATGCGCGTATTTTACGCGCGCTAAAAACATAATGCAAGTGTTGGTTAAGATTGGGTGGTATTTGCCATCGCGGTATGGACTCCTGTTCGACGGCTCGAGCGAGCTGAGCTTCACAAAAGCAGGACGCCAGCTGACGTTCAACTCCGGCGGCAGTTCAGACCTGGTTGTCTATGTAGGTCACGACGGGCTGATGGACTTCACCCTGGAGTCCACTCCGAAGGCTCGGGACCAGCGAAAGCGCAAAGCGATCATTCTTGCCTGCGTCAGTCAAAAATATTTCGCGAAGCCACCCGAACGCACCGGCGCCGATCCATTGGTCTGGACCACTTGGTCTAATGGCGCCCGAAGCTTCCATTTTATCGGCCGCAATCGATGATGGTTGAAGAAGGAAACTAACGAAGAGGTTCGCGCCCGCGCCGCGAAGGCTTATGACAGTTATCAGAATTGTGGGCTCAATGCCGCGAACCATTTGTTCGCGACCGGATGGTAGGACAGGCATTCCTGCCTGTCCTACTTCTGACTCCCCAACTTCTGAAAAAGATCAGGGGACAGGCAGGAATGCCGTCTTACTTCGCCATAAGTGCTTCAATCTCGTCTGCATTCTTCGGCACTCCAGTAGTTAACACTCTCGGACCGTTGGCCGTGCACAGCACGTCGTCTTCAATGCGCACGCCGATTCCGAGATACTGTTCGGGAATGTCCTTCGTATCCGGCGCGATGTAGATTCCTGGTTCGACAGTCATCACCACGCCGGGCTCCAGCGCCCGCGATTGCTTGTCGTAGTAATAAATCCCAACGTCGTGCACGTCGATGCCAAGCAGGTGCCCGAGGCCATGCATGTAAAACTGCCTGTACTTCTCTTCCTTAATCAGGGCGGCGGGTTCTCCCTTTAACAGCCCGAGCTCGACCATACCCTCCGTAAGCATTTCGACCGAGTGCGCTTTCAGCTCGTCGTGAGTAACGCCCGGGCGGACCATCTCCACGCATGACATCTGCGTCTCGAGCACGAGGTCATAGATTTCGCGTTGCGCTTTCGAGAAGCGCCCGTTGATGGGAAACGTGCGCGTGATGTCGGAAGCATAGCCTTTGTACTCAGCGCCGGCATCGACCAGCAGCAAGTCGCCATCGTGCAGCTCGCCGTCGTTGTTTATGTAGTGAAGCACGGTGGCGTTTGCCCCGGCGCCGACGATGGATGTGTATGAAGGGCCGGCAGCGCCAGCGCGGCGAAATATCTGTTCAATGAGCGCCTCGACTTCGTATTCCTTCATCCCCGGCTTGACCGCTTTCATCGCTTCCACGTGTGCTTCCGCGGCAATGTCCGCGGCCTTCTGCATTAGTTCGAGCTCCTCCTTAGACTTCAACACGCGCATCTCATGGACGATCGTGGCGGGATCGATAATGGTTCGCGGCGGATGTATCGGCTTGCGATTGAGCGCGCGCATCTGCGCGATCTGGCGAATGATGGTGTTGTCGAGATCCGGATAGGCGCCGAGGCGGAAGTAAAGTTTGTCCGCGCCATCGAGTACGTCCTGAAGCTTTGCGTCAAACTCGCTGATAGGAAATGATTCGTCAGCGCCAAACTCGCTCTTTGCGCCTTCAACGCCTGCGCGTCGGCCCACCCAAATCTCCTGCTCCGGATCGCGCGGGCGAACGAATAGCGTGTACCTCTGTTCCCTGCCGGGTGCGATGACGGCAATTGAGTCGGGCTCTTCGAAGCCGGTCAGGTAGTAGAAATCAGAATCCTGGCGAAAGCGATACTGCGTGTCGTTTGAACGGGTCGCTTCGCGAGCGCTGGGAATGATGGCGACTGATTTTTGATCCATGCGGCGCATGAATTCCTGAAGCTGCGGTCTAATCATGAAAGGCTGCTCCTCAATTGACTGTCTGGAATTGGGTGACGTAATTGTAACTGACAGGATTAGAACTCAGGAAATGGGCCTTAGTAACTGCTTCAAAGAATGAGTGCAGTTCCCATAAAGAAAGCTCCATGGGAGCCAAAATGTTTATAGCCAGGGCGATTAATGAATTCCGGCTTGGACCTATAAACATCCAGTCCCTCTGGGACTCAGCGACTTTCCATGGTCGTGTGGACGCTATGCAGCGGAAGTCGCTTTGTTGGATAATCAACCCGCCAATGAGCACACAGACCTTACCAGCGCAGAACAAGAAAGCCGCCGAGATCATTTCTCTCGATCCGGGAACGGGTAAAGAGATCGGCCGCGCTCCAATGTCTTCCACTGAAGACGTTAAAGAGGCGGTGGCGAAGGCGCGTCAGGCGCAGCCCGCCTGGGCCAGTCTCTCCTATCAGGACCGAGGCCGTGTCATCCTGCAGGCGCGTGAACTAATGCTCGCCGAGCGCGACGAGCTTGCCCTCCTGATCTCACAGGAAACCGGCAAACCCGTAGCCGAGGCACTCTCGATGGAGATAGTGCCTACGCTCGACGCGATGCATTATTTTGCGCACGCCGCCGGACAGCTCCTGCGCCCGCAAAAGATCAACATCGGCCAATACGGCTTGATGGGCCGATCCTCCAGCATTGTGTTCCGGCCCCTGGGCGTAATCGGCATAATCTCTCCCTGGAATTTTCCGCTCGCTACTCCGGCCGACGAAGTGGTGATGGCCCTGATGGCCGGTAACGCAGTCGTGCTCAAGCCAAGTGAACTCACGCCACTAATCGCACTCAAGCTCGCCGACATCTTCAACCGCGCTGGTTTGCCGGCGGGCTTGTTGAATGTCTTGACTGGTGACGGCTCAACCGGGGCGGCGTTAGTCGATGCCCGTGTCGACAAGATCATGTTCACCGGCAGCGTGGCCACCGGAAAACGCGTCGCCGAAGCTGCCGCGAAGTATTTGACTCCAGTTGTACTCGAACTCGGCGGCAAGGATCCGATGATCGTTCTGGAAGATGCTGACCTGGAAAACGCTGCGCGCGCCGCAGTCTGGGGCGCATTTGCAAACTCCGGTCAAGCGTGTGCGTCAGTCGAGCGCTGCTATGTTCAGGAATCGATCGCGCCGAAGTTTATTGAACAAGTCGTGGCGGAAACACGAACACTCAAACAAGGGTTGGGCACTGGCTGCGGCATCGATGTCGGCGCTATGTCGAATGAGAATCAACTTCAGATCGTCGCCGATCATGTTAACGACGCGAAACAGCGCGGCGCCAGGGTGCTTACCGGCGGAAGGCGTGCGTCGAACCTTGACGGGTTGTTTTATGAACCCACTGTGCTGACCGACGTCGATCACGACATGACAATAATGCGGGATGAGACCTTTGGACCGGTGCTACCGGTAATGACCTTCACGACCGAGGACCAGGCCATCAAGCTCGCGAACGACAGCATTTACGGATTGACTGCCAGCGTCTGGACGAAAAACATCGCCAGGGGCCAACGCCTTGCCGAGCGCATTGAAGCAGGAACCGTGATGGTTAACGAGGTGGTCTACACTCACGGGATCGCGCAGACGCCCTGGGGCGGCGTTAAGGACAGCGGTTACGGACGGACTCACGGGCGGATGGGATTGCTGGAATTGGTCCACCCACAGCATATTCATGTGAATCGCATTTCATTCCTGCCGGATCTCTGGTGGTTTCGTTACTCAGCCGAGGCCAGCCGACTCTTTGGCGGCCTCGCCAGCCACTTTACTACCGGTTCACTGCTCAGGACCTCACGGTTACTGCCACAAATGCTGAGAAGACTCTTTGAGTCCCGTCGTTAGTGGGCCAGGCGTCAATCCCCATTTGCTACTACCGCATTTCGTAGAAAAGTACTATACTGCCCGCCGCCCAACGTACCCGGACATTTGAGGTTCACCAACCCGACTTGCACAGTGACGCTCAAACCCATCGATTTATCTCGTTGTATAACTGTGCGCGTCTTCATTTTTCGCCCAACAAAGCGTCCTCACTCCCGGGGATTGTAAACCAGCCCTTACTATAAGAAAGGATTAGAATGCGAAGGCTAACTATCACCCTGTCTCTCGTTTCCGCTTTGATTTTTGTCATGTTGCCGGTGTTCTCATCGGCCCAGGACCAATCTGCGGGCAGTCAAGAAACTAAACAATTCAAGCCGGAAATAACCGATGCGGTTCGTCATGACACCTCTAAACCCCTGCGCGAAATAATGCCCATCAAGGCAGGCAAGGCGAGAGAGTATGAGAACCCGATGAATTTTTCTCGCAAGAACGCTCCCGCGGATCAGGCCGACGGGGCTGTTCAGTCAAGTTCTGTTTTGAGTGTCCCCATCATCAATGGTCTCAACTTTGAGGGCATTGGCGAGGGTTTAGCCGGATATAACGTCAACGTGGCGCCGCCGGACACGACGGGCGACGTGGGCGGACCTACAACTAACCCCCTAAGCCCAACCGGGCAATATGTTCAGTGGGTAAATCTTTCGTTCGCGGTTTTCGATAAGGCGTCAGGCGCGATGATCTATGGACCGGCTGCGGGCAATACCCTCTTCAGCGGCTTCGGTGGGCCGTGTCAAACGACGAACAATGGCGATCCGATAGTGCAGTATGATCAAATCGCTAATCGTTGGGTGTTGACTCAGTTTGCTGTTTCTTCGGCGCCTTATCGCCAGTGTGTTGCGGTTTCTGATACTTCCGACGCAACCGGCGCTTATCATCGTTACGAGTTTACGTATGCAAATGCTCTCAACGACTACCCGAAACTTGGCGTCTGGCCCGATGCCTACTACATCACCTACAACATATTCAACAATGGCTCCTCTTACGGCGGTCCAAAAGTTTGCGCGCTTGATCGCGCCAGCATGCTTGCTGGACTGTCCGCAACTCAACAGTGCTTTCAGCTCAGCACGTCGTTCGGGAGTATTTTGCCTGCCGACGTCGATGGCCCTACCGCGCCGCCAGCCGGCGCGCCAAACTACATGCTTGCTGACGGCACCAACGCGCTAAGCATGTGGAAGTTTCACGTTGACTGGACAACTCCGGCGAACACTACTTTAACCGGGCCAATAAATATTCCGGTCGCCGCGTTCAGCCATCCCTGTCCGACCTCACCGCGAGGTGCCTGCGTGCCGCAACCAAGCACCAACCAGAAGCTGGAAACCCTGGCAGATAGATTGATGTACCGGCTGGCATATCGAAACTTCGGCACCCACGAATCATTAGTGGTTAATCAGGCGGTAAAGGTGGGAACAAACAAGCCGAGCACCCGGACCGGCATTCGCTGGTACGAGCTGCGCAATCCCGGCGGCAGCCCGCCCACCGTATTTCAACAATCAACCTATGCGCCTGATACAGGATTCTGGCGCTGGATGGGCAGCGCCGCCATGGACAAGGACGGGAACCTGGCTATCGGCTACAGCATTTCCAATAGCTCTAGTCTCCGGCCAACGCTGCGGTTCGCGGCAAGGGCCGTCGGCGATCCCGTGAATACGCTGAGCTCGGAACAAAACCTCTTTACGGGAACTGGATCGCAAACGCAGAGCCTGGCGCGTTGGGGCGATTACTCCACCCTGAGCGTTGACCCGAGCGATGATTGCACTATGTGGTACACGAACGAGTACCTTTCAGTGAACGGGACTTTCAACTGGCATACACGCATTGCTTCCTTCAAGCTGGGAACTTGCAATTGAAGCCTTAGCGCCTGGGCAGGCCGCCTGGTCCTCTGGATCGGTGGCCTGCAAGCGTGAGTCTTTAACTTAACCTTAAAGGGGCACGGGAGTCCGTGCTAGTTTTTATTCGGCAATTCTCTACCGTAGCGTCAGCCGGAATCTGACACACCAGTGCAACAGAAACGTAAGAATCGCAAGGGGCTAAACTACTATTACTCCTCGTAGAAAAGTAATATACTTCCCGCGCTTTACCCCCCAACGACAGTTTCTTAATAGTATTTTTAGTCGAGCCGCCCTCAAACTCTCAAACGCTGCTTGCTGCCGCAGCGTGCGTCTCAGTTCTTGCCGGACGGTACTCCCTCACGCCCAGGAAGTTGATTAACCAGCCCTTGAGAATTGTGAGGGATGCCATGTGAGTAGTCTAAGACTGAAGATGAAAACGAATCCTGTTCCTAAATAGTTGGTTCCCGATAACTGGAGGACAAGAGATGAAGACGCGGACAAAAGCGATCATTTTGTTTACAGCGGCACTGCTGCTGACAACGGTAATAGTATTGCCACGTATCATCGAGGCGAAGCGCCTCAAAGCTTTGGACGCAGACAAGAGTCTGTCCGTCTCACCGCTGCTCACGCCGAGCGTTCCACAGGATCAAAAGGGCGACATCATAGTGGTCGCCTCTTATCACAACGACACCTCGATCCCGCTGCGCGATATGAAGCCTCAACTAGCAATTCCAAAACAGCAACACTCTAACGAGAATCCAAAGATCCCAAACAAACACAAAGACAGTCCAGATCAGGTGGTTCAGGACAGCTTCGGCGCCTTGAATAGTCTGATGTCCATCAACATGCCGAGTCCCATTCTGAACTTTAACGGTATCGGATTCCCGGGTGTTGCCTGCAACTGCGCACCGCCCGACACCAATGGCGAGGTGGGCGCAACTCAGTATGTTCAGATAGTCAACGAAGGCTACCAGGTCTTTGACAAGGTCACCGGCGCCTCGGTGCTGGGACCCGTTGGTATTCAGACAATCTGGACCGGATTTGGCGGTCCCTGCGAAACCGCAGGCGATGGAGACCCGGTAGTGCTCTATGACCAGCTTGCGAACCGTTGGATCGTCAGCCAGTTTGCTGGCGCGGGAGTCCCCACTGACGAATGCGTCGCGGTATCTACCAGTAGTAATGCCGCCGGCAGTTACAACCGCTACGGCTTTCACCTCGGCTCAAATTTCTTCGACTATCCGCATCTTGGCGTCTGGCCCGATGCGTATTACATGAGCATGAACGTATTCAACTCGTCCGGCACGGCTTTCCTCGGCCCGCAGCCATTCGCGTTTGATCGCGCGAAGATGCTCGCCGGTTTACCGGCAACATTCATTACCACCGGCATCACCGGCGGCTCGGGCGAGGAAACTTACCTGCCTGCCGACCTCGACGGCTCAATTCTGCCGCCGGTGGGCGCGCCGGCATCGTTTGTGGAGTTTCCGGGCAACAACACCTACCGCGTATTTCACTTTCACGTAGATTTTGTCACTCCGCTTAATTCCACCTTCACTTTATTCGCCAGCCCCGCTTCCGCGGGCTTCACCTTCCGAAGCGGAGGAATACCCCAACTAGGTACCACTTCGCTGTTGGATCCGTTAAGTGACCGCCTGATGTTCAGGCTGGCTACGCGGTTCTTCTCTGATGGCCACGAAGCCACTGTCGGGAACTTTACTGTCCAATCCGGCACAACTGCGGCGCCGCGTTGGTTTGAGTTGCGTAACATTACGTCAGGGCCAGTGTCGGTCGCGCAACAAGGCACTTACCAACCAGACACGACCCATCGCTGGATGGGCAGCGCGGCAATGGACCAGCAGGGCAACATCGCTCTGGGGTATAGCGCCTCCAGCACCGCAATCAACCCGCAGATTCGCTATGCCGGTAGACTTGCCGGAGATCCCATAAACACTTTGCCTCAAGCTGAAGTCACACTGTTCGCCGGCACTGGTAGTCAAACCGGCACCAACGGTCGTTGGGGCGATTACAGCGATATGACGATCGATCCGGTGGACGATTGCACGTTCTGGTACACCCAGGAGTATTACGCAACCACGGCCAGTTTTGCGTGGCGAACACGTATCGGCTCGTTCAAATACCCGGGTTGCGGCGGAGCACCAACGCCGACGCCTACTCCGACGCCGACACCGACACCGACTCCGACACCTCCTCCGGGACCAAACGCGCCAAGTAACCTGACGGCGACGCCGGTCTCCACCAGTCAGATAAACCTGGCGTGGACGGACAACGCCAACAACGAGGACGGTTTCTTCATCGAGCGCTGCCTGGGCAACAATTGCACAAACTTTGCCCAGATCGCTCAGGTTGGAGCGAACGTCACCACCTTCCCCGACACCGGACTTGCGAGTAATACGTTCTATCGCTATCGCGTCCGGGCGTTCAACGTGGGAGGGAATTCGGCTTACTCGAATATTGCGAGGGCCAAGACACCTAATCACTAGCACAGTCTGATCCGAAGCCTGTGCCAACCACAAACAGGGCCGCTCGAAGTTCATTCGGGCGGCCTTGTTCATTGTGAGATCCGCTGCGCTTGATCTCATCGTCACGCACCTTTAGGATTGCGCGGTCATTTTGGAGTGCGGGGACCTGTCACCGCTTTGGCCTTGGGCGGCTTGACGCCCTGGTCTTTCAATTAGCTCTTCAGTCAACAATAGCCGCGACAAGTCGCAGCGGACCAAAGCGGTGAAGCGGGGTCCCCGGCCGGGCAGCCCGGCTGGGGTGCTTGTCAGGTCACCGCACTCCAAAGAGTTGTCGCTAACGCCAGCTGTTCGAGGTATTAGAGTTTTGTGGAAAGCATTCATGCACGGGCGCGAGCGGGCGCATCACGAGCGGGACAACAACCGCCTGGTGCGGCCGTTTGACTGGGGCCTTTCTTTCATCAGCGATCATGTGAACGGAGATGACCCGCGCCATGTGCTGCGTAACTATAGCGAAGCAGCGATGGCCCATAGCGAGGATTTCTATGCGCTGCCGGAGATCTCTGACTTTCAACTGGAGGATGACCAACTCACCTGGACGAGCGCGATACATACGCCTTCCGCTGAAAACAATTTGGCGCGCGCGCGTTATTTTCCGGTGCAACCAAAGAAGGCACGAGCGCCG
>JBOGOP010000063.1:0-21659 GCA_050747225.1 Pyrinomonadaceae bacterium | reverse complement strand
AAGGACTACGATGCCTTTGGCAACATGCTGGTCGACGATTTTCTCGAAGTTACGGGCGAAGCCGTCTTAGACAAAGCCGGCGCGATCACTGGAGTGAAGGACTTCGAGCCCAGCGAAGTTGTTTTCAAAGACTGGAAGTTTCTGTCGATAGACAAAGACGCCTTCGTAATAATCTACACGGCTAAGGTCAAGGGTAAATTCAAAGGCAAAGAGTTTCCCGAGGAATCGGCCCGTGCCAGTTCAGCCTGGGTTTCTCGTGGCGGCAAGTGGCTGGCGATCTATCATCAGGAATGCCCGGTGAAGCCACCGATGCCCGCAAAGCCATCTACAACAAAGAGTCCTGCGAGTGCTGCGGCGTCGCCCGCAGAAGCAGCCCCTCCGCCGGCGACCGGTCCTGATGCCATTGCTAACGAGAAGATAGTGTGGTCGTTGTTCAAAGCGAAAAACTACGACGGCTTTGCTTCTTTGTTAGTGCCAGACTTTATTGAAGTTGAACCGGGCGCAGTCGTGGACAAAGCGGGGTGTGTCCAAGGCGTTAGTGAATTCGACGCGTCGAAGGCCGAACAGAGCGACTGGAAAACAGTTAACCTCGATGCCGACGCCGTGCTCGTGACTTACATTTCCAGGACTCAAGGGATGCCCGGCAATGGCGAACGACACACATCAATTTGGGTGAGTCGTGCTGGAAAGTGGTTAGGCCTATTTCATCACGGCGGTACAGCGGTTGAGAAGGCCGCGCCGACGGCTGCACCGAAAGACACCGCGTCGCCCGTGACCACTCCCGCTAAGAAGGGTTAGCACTGCGCGCGAACCAGCAAAAAGGGCGGAGACCACGCGTCTCCGCCCTTTCGCTTTGAAAACTCTCATTGACTAACAAGGTGCCGGAGGTTGGATCCACGAAATTACGCAATGACACTAACGAGATTTCGTGTCAGTTCTTGTCTTTTCGTGGATCGTAGTTGGGTTCTAAATCTTTTGACTCACGCCCAGATTCCCGGAATGTTCATCGCGCACGTGGGACAATTCCCATCGCGTGTCACGTTCATCTCCTGAATCAGATAACCGTGACGCTTGACGAGCAATTCATCGCAACGAGGACAGTAGGTGTTTTCCCAACGGCCGACTCGTCCCGGAAGATTTCCTGCGTAGATGTAACGCAGTCCAGCTTCGGACCCAATCTCGCAAGCGCGAATCAACTGTTCGGCGGTAGTGTTGGCGTTTTCGGTCATGTGGTAGTCCTGATGAAACGCAGTCACATGCCAGGGAATGTCAGGAGAAACCGAGGCGATGAAATCTGCCGCTGCTTTGAGCTCGCTCTCAGAATCGTTGAAGCCGGGAATCACCAACGTAACAACCTCTTCCCAAAAACCTCGATCGTGAACCATCTGCACAGTGTCGAGGATATTGTCGACTACTCCGCCAAGCTGGCGGTAGTTCTTGTCGTTCATCGACTTCAAATCAATCTTGTAGCAGTCGGTCCACGGTCGCAGGTAATCGAGCACCTGTGCTGTTGCGTTCCCGTTGGAAATGAACGCCGTGCGAAAACCTTCAGCGTGGGCGTGCTTGAAAACATCCACGGCCCACTCCGCCGTAATCAGCGGCTCGTTATAACTGCTTCCCACCAGCGACGCACCGTAGGCTTTGGCCATGGTCACGAGCCGCTCGGGCGTTACCTGTTGCGGCGGCGTCCCGGCGGTGTCGTCGCGCAGGGTCTGGGAAGTAAGCCAGTTTTGGCAATAGGCGCAGTGGAGGTCGCAGCCCAGCATGCCGAAAGTTAAGGTGTCGGAACCTGGCAAAACGTGAAAGAAAGGCTTCTTCTCAGTTGGGTCGCAGGCGAGCGCAGCCACATAGTTGGCAGGCACGAGGAGACGGCCAGCTTCATTGAAGCGGACCTTGCAAATGCCGCGCTTGCCTTCCTTGATCAGACAGCGATGGCCGCAGGCAAAACACCTTAAAGCATCGTCAGGAAGGTGCTCGGTTAACTCAGCAGCGCCCTCGACGGTCAATGCGTCGAGCACGGTGGCTAACGGATTCGCTGTCTTGCTAAGCGGCATGACAAATTCTTAGAACCCTACTGTGACGCCAGGAAATCTTTATGAATTATACCTTGTCTGGCTGGCAAACTTGGTCTTCAGGACGCTGTGGGTCGACAAATACAGAACGGGGAGCGGTAGCGACCTGATTCAACCTGCCCATGAGGCTGGAATCTTCACCCAGTCGCTTTGAAATTGAAGTTGAACCAGGTCGCTACCGCTCCCCGTTCTGTATTTGTCGACCCACAAATAACTTAGGCGAAACCAATCGCTACGGCTCCTCCGCAGGCGGGACTCGAGGCAGGTCAGCACTCCCCGCAGTAGCGGTGCATTACCAATTGATTGGACTGCTCGATAAGCATGGCATAGCATACGACAAACGTTACATTTGGTTGTGATCTGAAATGCCGCACCTTCGGCACTTAGTTTCTCGCTGTTCTTTTCCACGCCCTCACGGGCGTGGCTATTGACTTTCAGCCCTTCGGGCCTGGCGATCTAAGAATGATCATTGAAGAGATCACCGTCACAGCTTTCCAGCAACACACGCGCATTCTCGGTTGCGAAAAGACCAGACGCGCGATTTGTATGGATCCCGGTGATGATTCAGCAGCGATAGTTGAAGCCATTGACAAGCATGACCTTGAATTGCAGGCGATTGCCGTCACCCACGCGCATCTGGATCACATCGGGGGCGTGGCAGCCTTGAAGAAGGCCAAACCCGCTGCCCACATAATGCTTCACAAAGCTGATGAGTTCATTTATGACGCGCTTCCCGAACAAGCGGCTTGGCTTGGTGTTCCGCGCGAACAATGGGCTGCACTGGGACTCGATTTCGACGCCCCACCTCGCGTCGACGGCTATTGGGAAGATGGCCAGCTCTATGAAGTCGGAGATCTGCAATTCCAGGTGATCCATTGTCCGGGCCACACACCCGGTCACGTTGTTTTGTTTGCAGCAAAAGAGCGGAAGGTCTTTGTTGGTGATGTGCTGTTTGCCGGCTCCGTCGGTCGGACAGATCTGCCCGGCGGGTCTACCGAGCAACTGCTGGATTCAATCATGAACAAACTGTTACCGCTGGGCGATGACGTCGAGGTGTATTCCGGACACGGACCAGTAACGACAATCGGACAGGAACGAAAAACCAATCCATTTCTCACCGGAGCCTACAAGCTGGGAACAGGACGCTTGTGAGAGAATTCCAAAGAGATACGATCCACCAAATCTCACCAAACTACGAACAGGCATTTCGTGTAATTTCGTGGATCGAAGTGCTTACTATCTCTGCCCACGCAGTCGGCTGGCCTTAAGTTCTTCCCACATTTCTTTTTGCTCGCCATCCAGTTGACTTGGCAGTGTTTCGACCGGAATGCCATTTTGCTGACAGAAGTGTCGCCAGAGGATAAAGCGCAGATCGAAAGCTCCGGTTTCGTCGGAGATGATGTTATCTACAGGCGGTTCGTTCTTTCTCTTGCTCATCACTCTTCTTCTTCCAGGTGAGATGAAGACAAGTTTAGCAGCTTTCGCGGAAATAGTTGACTCGCAAGGCTCAATAGAATTGAGGATTACGACGAGCTGACGAGGTAGATTGAGCCGGTCGGCGCCTGTACGCCACCCTTCGGCTCTAGCGTGATGGCAAACACTGCCGAGTCGCGGGCGACGGCAGGAATTTGATCCTCAAGGGATCCATTGCCGGCGGCGTCGGGCGTAAACACTTTGCCGGGCATTTTTTTGTTGTCCTTGATGTACCAGAGTTGGTACGCCATACCTTCTGGCGCGCGAGGCAGCCCTTTAGCCATCAACATGGCGTGACCAGTTTTGTCGTAAGCCAGCATCGCGTGTGCTCCGGGCGCGACGTTGGTGCCGGTCAGTTTCGCCATATGCGCGTCGGGTGAAGTTAACAATTCGCCCATTGCGCGCAGACTAGCGAGTTGCGTTTGCATCTGATTCATCTCTTCCTTAAGTCGCGCCAGTTCCCTCTGACTAGCCTGGTTTTTCTGCCACAACAACACCAGCGCGATGATCATGGCTACGAAAACGACCGCGGCAGCAAGAGCGCCAAAAGATCCGAGTGACGACCAGATATTTCTCCGCGGGCGTTCAAACGCGAGTATGTTTCCTTCCTGCTGGGAAACATCAGGTGAAACGTGATCACTCTGCGCCCGACCTTCTGCACGCACACTTGTGAGTATTCGCTCACGAATGTACGCCGTTGGCTCAAGCGGCTCGGCTTCGAAGGCAAGCAGCGCGGCCGCATCCTCCAACTCAATCATTTCAGATTGGCAGTCGGAGCAGCTTTCAAGATGAGTATTCAGCGCGCGAGCGTCTGCCACATCAAGCGCACTCAGCGCCTTTGCCGCCAGCAGTTCCTTGTAGTTCTCGTGCGTCATGTTTCGTCTGGCCTAGCCGAAGTTCTCCAATCGCGATCCTAAAAGCGCCCGCAGTTTGATCATTCCCGAACGCATTCGCGTTTTGATCGTTCCCAGCGGAGCGTTAAGCTTCGCCGCTATTTCCGACTGGGTCAGCCCCTCAAAATAGGCCAGCACCAGCGTGTGTCTTTGCTCTTCGGGGAGTTCAGCAAGAGCCTGTCGAACCTTATCTCGTTGGGCCACTCGGATGGTATCCGACAGTGCGTCAGAAACGGTTTCGGTTTGTTCCTGGGCCGCGCCTGTCACCAGACGTTGCCGAGCGCCGAGCTGGCGCAGACGGTCGATTGCCCGGCTGCGCGCCAGCGTAACCAGCCAGGTGAACGGGCGCCCTCGCTTTTCATCGAAGTCCTTCGCCCGCCGCCAAACCTGGATGAATACGTCCTGCAGAATGTCTTCCGCTTCTTCGCGGCTATTCAATATACGGACGAGCAAGCCGAATAGGATTACCCGGTAGGCGTCGTAAAGGCGCGCCAAAGCCGCTTCATCACCACGCGCCACGGCATGAAGAAGCTCAACGTCAGATCCTTCTGCTGATTCGAGTTGCACTCCCAACGACATTTCGACTTAGTTAATATACGGCCGCCGCATGATAACAGGATTGCAGAGAGGTTTCAGCAGACAGGCACACTGAATTGGCAATGTTACTAATTTGAAATTGAGTGGCGACGGAAATCGACCGGCATGATTTGCACGCGGCTTGTTCTGTGAATTTTCGCTATGAACGGAGCAGGCGTTCTCTTTAACATTTTCAACATTCGACGCAATGCTCCGCATATGATCGAGACTTGTTCAGCCCCTGGCAGACTGCCTTGTATAAGAAGAAACGCTCGACCGCCGGCGTTAATAATAGCCTACCGTTCAAGCCAGTTGAATTGATCCTTTGAGAGGATTATCCAGCCCCAAACAGCTACCTGTGGCAACCAGTCTACATCTTTCGCATCATCGCTAAAATAGTCGCGGTGCATTTCCACACGTGCACCTAAGGCAACCAGCGCGTCTCGCAGTGCGTAACTTTGAAGTGCGCGATCTAAGAAAAAAATATGGTCGCTAAGCGACTCTAAGCTCGTAACGGATCGCGTCGTCGATTTCTTCTTCTTTGCGGCCATAGTCGGCGGCGATTTGAGGTATCGAGTCACCAGCCTTGAATCGCTCGGCAACAACGCGGGTGGGCAAACCCGTACCGGCTATAACTGGCTTTCCAAAAGAAACGAAGGGGTTAATTACCACATTTCTTGGTTGGTCGGTGCCATTGAGGCGGATAAATGGATAGAGGCGAGCAGCCCTACCGGAAGGATCATGCTCGACACGGGTGAGATAGTTTTCAAGAATGCTCCGCATCGCAAGTTGCCCATCCCGTCCAACGTTGATGAGCTGCCCGTAATGCTCAACAAAGAGATCAACGCCGTTGGTTTGAAATTCATGCTCGGCGAGCGGGTGGGCGGATTCGAATTCGCGTTGAAGTGACTTTATGGCTAGGCGAATTTTGTACAAGTCAATTCGATGCTTGCGTCTGAGGCCGCTCAAAACAAACGCTTCCACCAAGTTCATGTAAGAGAGGAGTGGCACATGCGGTTCAGGTAGGGAAAAAACTGGCTTGAAAAACCCTTTACCCCCCTTAATGGAATAATGCATCCCCTTCACCCATGCTCTGAGTGTTGTCACTGCGATGCCTAGATACGAGGCAGCGTCAGTAAAACGATACGCGGGAACCTCCCGGGGATCGCGCCCGCCGTAAATATCTATCGCCGTGTTATTAGTCTTAGGCATTTAGTCCTCCCCAAATAGATCCCGCTGCATAAAAACGAGTTATCACCGGGCTATTTCCGAAATACAGTTATTTCATCGGAGGTTGGTTGCAAAGCACTTGATCAAACAAATCGCAGTTATTAGCTCGTTGGGCGAAGGGTCGACCTATCCGATCTATTAAACGGATGACCAGTATACATCGAGTCACGATTATGCGCGTGGCCTTTCGGTTTGGGCAAGGTTGCATCGACTACTGTGAGGACTTTGCGCCGAGCGCCACTGACTACGCCACGGTAATTTCTTCGCTGAGGTAAACATCCTGTATCGCGTTGAGCAATTCGATGCCTTCGCTCATCGGCCTTTGGAAGGCCTTGCGACCAGAGATGAGGCCGGTGCCGCCGCCTCGCTTGTTGATAACCGCAGTCCGCACCGCTTCTGCCAGATCGCTCGCGCCTTTTGACTCGCCACCGGAATTGATCAAACCGCAGCGGCCCATATAACAATTGGCCACTTGATAGCGAACCAGATCGATCGGGTTGTCGCTGGTGAGTTTTTCGTAGACGAGCTTGTTCGTTTTGCCGTACGACTTGCCGAGCTGCTTTTCCACCGCCAGGTAGCCACCATTTCTTTCCGGAAGTTTCTGCTTAATGATGTCGGCCTGAATCGTCACCCCAAGATGATTCGCCTGTCCGGTGAGGTCAGCCGATGAGTGCATGTCTCCTTCCGGAGTCTTGAAGCCGGAATTGCGAATGTAACACCAAAGAATTGTGCCCATGCCGAGTTCATGCGCCTCGGCAAAGGCTCGGCTGATTTCGGTTATCTGGCGCGTTGATTCGTCGGAGCCAAAGTAGATTGTTGCGCCTACCGCCACCGCGCCCAGGTTCTGCGCCTCCTTCACGGTGCCAAACAAAACCTGGTCAAACTTATTCGGCAACGTCAGCAACTCGTTGTGATTTAGCTTTACGATGAAAGGAATCTTGTGCGCAAACTTCCGCGCGACGGTACCTAACACGCCAAACGTTGAGGCAACCGCATTGCAGCCGCCTTCGATGGCCAGCTTAACGATGTTTTCCGGATCGAAATACTGGGGATTCGGAGCAAACGACGCCCCGGCCGAGTGTTCGATGCCCTGGTCTACGGGAAGGATTGAAAGGTATCCCGTGCCGGCAAGCCGGCCATTGTTGAAAAGCGACTGCAGGGATCGCAAAACGGCCGGGGAACGGTCTGAATACACCCAAACGCGATCGATAAAGTCCGGCCCCGGCAGATTGATTTGGCCTCTGTCGATTGTTTCCGACTTGT
Source organism: Pyrinomonadaceae bacterium (assembly GCA_050747225.1). Classification (GTDB taxonomy): domain Bacteria; phylum Acidobacteriota; class Blastocatellia; order Pyrinomonadales; family Pyrinomonadaceae; genus PSRF01. Next base: position 14,152 of record JBOGOP010000063.1, on the reverse strand, counting down.
GATCGAGCAGCGTCCTTGCGCTGTCGCCCAGGAGCTCTTCAATACGTTCAAGAGTAGTCGTCGCTCGTTTCAGTTCGGTAGCCACTATTTCTGTCCTCCTGGTCTCGACTGTTTACAGTCTTGAGTGTGGAAATGTTCAGCGAATCCTGCAAATTGTAGCATATTAGCTTCTCGCTTGCCGTGTGCCTAAAGTCCTAATCGAACTACGTCGCGGCGTCGATTTGGGGGAACTGATGCAAATGTTTTTGTAAGCAGGAGTTGTAAAAAGGACATATTGCATCGGCTCTTCTTCTAGTTTAGAATCCCGCCCGGTTGTTCCCAGAGTTGGTCATGCCGCAACCGGCTGACGCGAGCCTCGCATGTCGTGAGTTCCTAGCCCAGAGTTCACCGCAATAAAGCTTTCAGGAGTTTTGCCATGAAATTTATCCCGCGCCTCATTCTCCCGTTGCCCTTAGTCTGTTTCGGGTTAATTTTCCCAACAGCTGCCTTTGCCGGCGACGACTGGAAACGCATAGATCCGGCGGACCTCGCACTCAAAGCTCCCCTCGTCGAAAAAGATGCTGACGCCGAAGCGATCTTCTGGGAGGTTCGTGTAGATGACAGCATCGTCGAGGAACTCTCTCTAAAGAATTATGTTCGCATCAAAGTATTCACTGATCGCGGCAAAGAGTCGCAAAGTAAGATCGATATTCGTTATCTGGGATCGAGCCGAATCAAGGATATTGCCGCCCGGGTCATCAAACCGGACGGGACGATTTTCGAGTTGAAGAAGGACGATGTCCTGGAACGGACGATCGTCAAGGCCAATGGTGAAAAAGTCAAAGCCAAGTCGTTCGCCCTGCCAGGAGTGGAGCCGGGTTCCATCGTAGAATACCGTTGGCGCGAAGTGCGTCCCAATGGGAGCGCCAATCGGTTGAGACTACAGTTTCAGCGCGACATTCCGGCCCAGACAGTTACCTACTTTCTCAAACCATTTATGGGCATGGGCTACATGCCCTTTCATATCGGTGAAACGAAGTTTGTAAAGGACAAAGACGGCTTCTCCAAGCTGACGCTAAACAATGTCCCCGCTTTTCGCGAAGAGCCGCAGATGCCGCCGGAAGACCAGGTGCGTTCCTGGGTTTTTCTCTACTACACCGAAGAGACCAAAATCGACAACGTCCAGTATTGGAGGGAGAAGGGCAAGAGCTTTTACGAGGCCGTGAAAGACTCGATGAAAGCAAACGACGATGTTAAGGCTGCGGTGCCAGGGATTATCGGCGATGCAGCGACGCCCGAACAAAAGCTGCAAAGGATCTACGATTTCTGTCGCATCAAGATCAAGAACACCAGCGACGATGCTTCGGGAATGTCTGAGGACGAAAAGAAGAAACTAAAGGAGAACAAGTCGCCCGCCGATACGCTCAAACGCGGGATGGGCACGGGCTCGGACATTGATATGCTTTTTGCCGCGCTCGCCAAAGCCGCCGGCTTCGATGCCCGCCTGGCGTTGTCAGGGAATCGGGACGATCTGTTTTTTTACCGGGACCTGGCTAACATTTCGTTCCTTGGGTCGTCCTTCATCGCCGTGAAGGTTGGCGATCAATGGCAATACTTTAGCCCTGCTGAAATGTATACGTCTTACGGGATGTTGGGTTGGCCTGAGGAAAGTCAGGAAACCCTCATTACAGATCCTAAAGAACCAATCTGGATGCTGACCGCAACCTCGGCTCCGGAAAAATCTCTGGAAAAGCGCACTGCCAAACTCACGCTGCTCGAGGACGGCACGCTTGAGGGCGATGTCCGAGTCGAATACTCGGGTCACCTTGGTTTTGACAAGAAGGAATATAACGACGACGACTCGCCATCTCAGCGCGAAGAGACTTTGCGGAATAGCGTGAAGAAGCGCATCAGCAACGCGGAGGTTTCTGATATCAAAATCGAAAATGTGACTGACCCGATCAAGCCGTTTGCCTATGCATATCACGTGCGCGTCCCTGGTTATGCTCAACGAACCGGCAAAAGGATTTTCCTGCAACCCGCCTTTTTCGAGCATGGCATAGCACCGCTGTTTTCAGCCAGTGAACGCAAGCATCAGGTCTATTTTCATTATCCCTGGCAGGAACAGGATGAGGTGACGATAGAGCTGCCGGCGGGGTACGCACTGGACAATGCCGATGCGCCCGCTCCGATACGTGCGGCTCCAGTGACCGAATACACTCCGACGATTGGAGTGACGAAGGATGGCAAGAATCTCGTCTACACGCGCCACTTTTACTTTGGCGGTGGGGGGAAAATTCTCTTCCCGGTCGCTTCTTATGACAGCTTGAAGGAGCTTTTCGACATGGTCAATAAGGCGGACAATCACACCATTACATTAAAGCAGGCCGCTGCCACAGCCAGCGCCAACTGAAAACACCATTGCCGGATCTAGTTTTTCCCAGGAGTTGATCCCCATGTTTTTACGCGTTATCGGATTATGTTTCCTCACGGCGGTGGTCTTCACTCCCGTCGCTGCAAGTGATGAAGCTCCGTCCTGGCTGCAACAAGCAGCAGCCATGAAGGTGCCTATTTACGACAAGGATGTGCCGGCAGTTGTGCTGCAAAACGACCAGACCCTTACTGTGAGCGAAGATGGACGCGTTACAACGACCACTACTTATGCGGTGCGTATCTTGACCCGCGAAGGCCGCGACTATGCCGAAGCCGCTGAAGGCTATCTGACCAACAGCGGAAAAGTACGGGAGCTGCACGCCTGGTTGATTAGGCCGAATGGTAGTGTGAAAAGATATGACAAGGACGATATCGTGGATCGGATTAATGATCCCAACGATATTTATGACGAGTATCGCCTGAAATTAATTGATGGCTCGCGCGATGCCGAGGCCGGGGCTGTTTTTGGCTACCAGTCAACTAGTGAAGAGCGACCACTCTTTAATCAGGACCAGTGGAGTTTTCAGGATCGCCTCCCGACGCTCGTTTCCCGCTACAGTCTGGCCTTGCCGAATGGCTGGCGGGCGACCAGCGTAACTTTTAACCACAATAAGCTTGAACCAAACGTGAGCGGCTCAACTTACACCTGGGAATTACGGGATCTGGCGCCGATAAGGTATGAACCTGCCAGTCCCAAAGTCAACAACATTGCCGCCCGCCTGGCGGTCAACTATTTCGTGGCTGATAGCGGATCTTCATCCGCTGCGAAGAGCTTTGAAACCTGGGGGCAGGTTTCCCGTTGGGTGACTGAGCTGCACGATCCGCAGGCGGTCCCTGACGCGAGTGTGGCCGCAAAAGCTCGTGAGTTAACGGTTAACTCTAAGACTGAGCTGGATCGCATCAGGGCAATCGCGCAATTTGTGCAACGGTTGCAATACATCTCAATCGATATTGGTATCGGGCGGGGAAACGGTTATCGACCGCACGCGGCTTCGCAGGTGCTTGCCAAGGCCTATGGCGACTGCAAGGACAAAGCTAACCTGATGCGAGCGATGCTCAAGTCAATAAACATTACGGCTTATCCGATTCAAATCTACTCGGGTGACGCGACATACGTGAGAGAAGAGTGGACCTCACCCCGCCAGTTCAACCATTGCATTATTGCCGTCAAGGTGAGTGATGAATCCCAGTCCCCCACTATCATTCAGCACCCTACCCTGGGTCGCTTACTGATTTTTGATGCTACCGATGAACACACCACCGTTGGTGATCTACCTGATGAGGAACAGGGAAGCCTGGCGCTAATTCTAGCGGGCGACTCCGGTACGCTGACGAGGATGCCGACAATGCCTCCGGAATCCAGCCAGTTGGACCGTCAGGCGGATGTGGTCTTGTCACCACTGGGGGACATCACTGCTACGATCAGAGAAAAGTCTACCGGGCAGACAGCGGTTTATGAACGGGCGCTGTTTCGCAAGCTCGCCGCTCCTGATTACAGACATGTAATTGAGGAATGGTTGACGCGCGGCACGACTACCGCAAAAGTCTCGCGCGTTCAGCCGGTCGACGACACTATTGAAGGTCGGTTCGGTTTGGACGTCGACTTTTCAGCAGTGTCATACGGACAACTCATGCAGGGGCGTCTGCTCATCTTCAAACCAGCAATCGTCTCCCGCCGTGAATCACTGTTTCTGACGGAAGGCAAGAGAAGTCAGCCAATAGTGCTCGATTCACACGCGTTTACCGAAACAGTTCGGGTAAAACTGCCGTCCGGTTTTGACGTGGACGAACTGCCGGATGCGGTAAAGCTGGATACTTCATTTGGTTCGTATAAAACGAGCTATGAGGTAAAGGACGGCGCATTGACCTTCACCCGCACGCTGGCGCAAAGAGCCGGAACCATTCCCGCTGAACAGTATCAATCGGTGCGCAGCTTCTTCGAAAAGATTCGAGCCGCGGAACAAGCGCCGGTAGTGTTAGTGAAAAATAATAATTAGCTCTGGGTTTACGCAGCCCGCCCGCCGTTGACTTCTGGGTAGTCAAGCCGGGAATGGCCTTAGTCAGGTCTGTCGTCGAGAGTCTTGATCAGAAAATCAATCGCTAATGCTTAGTGGATGAAGTTTTTTCGCCTCGCAGCTTCTACATCAGAACTTTGACGAAACAAAAACTTCGAGATTTATTTTTGTTAAGGAGCTATCACATATGGGAATTTGCAAATGCTTTCGAACTACCAGGGGCAAATTCAGATACGTCCTTGCCACTCTCGCTCTCTTGTTGATGCAGGCCGCGCTATTACCTTCGTATAGTCAATCGCGCCCTACGGGCGTCGATATTGACCGCGGACACGAGATGCTGCGGCAAATCAAAGATGACCTGAAGAAGAATTATTATGATCCGACTTATCACGGCATGGATGTGGAGGCACGCTTCAAGGCCGCTGATGAAAAGATCAAGCAGGCAGCGTCACTGAGCCAGATTTTTGGAATCATCGCGCAGGTTCTGCTTGACTTGGATGACTCACACACATTCTTCTTGCCGCCTCAGCGCTCAGCCCGCGCGGAGTATGGCTGGCAAGCACAGGTGATTGGCGACAAAGCTTATGTCGTTGCCGTAAGGCCCGGCAGCGATGCTGAAGCGAAGGGACTCCGACCCGGGGACGAGATTGTCTCTGTGGATGGCGTTCACTTAAGTCGCAAGAACTTATGGATATTTGGGTATCTTTATTATGCCCTTCGACCGCAACCCGCAATGCAGCTGGCAGTGGTGAAGCCTGACGGTAAACAAGAGCAGATCGATGTCCTGACAAAGATCGAGGAAGGCAGACGCAGGCTAGATCTGACCGGCAGAGGCGCTGGCGCTGATTTTCACACTCTTGTTTTGGAATCGGAAGCCGATAGGCGCCTCCACCGCCACCGCTGGGTTGAGTCTGGCGAGGAGCTGTTTGTCTGGAAGATGCCAGACTTTGATCTATCAAAGCAGGGCGTCGATGACATGGTAAGCAAGTTTCGAAAACGCAAGATGCTCATCCTGGACTTGCGTGGCAACGGTGGAGGCTACGTAGACGCTCTCACACAACTCCTGGGCTATTTCTTCGATCATGATGTAAAGGTCGGCGATCCAAAGGGCCGCAAAGAAACCAAACCCGTTATTGCAAAATCGCAAGGTAATGATATTTTTCCCGGCAAATTGATCGTATTGATTGATAGCGGATCGGCTTCAGCGGCGGAGCTCTTTGCGCGTGTGGTCCAGTTAGAGAAACGAGGAACTGTCATTGGCGATAATTCGGCCGGCTCCGTAATGCGCTCAATACAATACGAACGAAAGTTGGGTCTCGATACAATTATTCTTTGGGGCGTCAGTATCACGAATGCGGACTTGAGAATGTCTGACGGTAAGAGTCTGGAACATGTCGGGGTGGTGCCTGACGAAACAAGACTTCCAACGGCTGCTGACCTGGCGGCGAAGTGCGATCCAGTGTTGGCGTATGCAGTTTCGCTCATGGGCGGAAACTTGAGTCCCGAAAAAGCCGGGGCTCTCTTCCCGATTGAGTGGAAAAAATGAACCGGCAACGGCCTTAACATGACGCAGTAAGCATGACGGCTAACGATTCCTTAGCAAATCGTCTTTGCAACTGTCGGGCTATGGGAAAAGCCAGCCGCACCATTGGATGTTGCGGGCGCGAGAAGGCGTAGATGTCGTACCATACAGAGTCGTCTTCATGCCGTTCTACAGTAAATCTTTCCTCGCCACACTCGACATGATTCGGTAGCGTTCCATACGCAAAGCCAAACCGTTTCACCGGTGTCAATTCTTCAATGACGTAGACGATCCTGGCCGCGCTCAGTGACCAGAATCCGAAAGTCCGCGCCTGCACCGCCACCGTGTGCCCCACTTCAACCGGTGTGTTCGGAGGAACGATGGTCACCCAACCCAGGTCAAACTGTTTCCAACTTCGCAAAGCGGAAACGGCCCGCCGGTAAATGTCATCGCCCTCACCCAGGCGTATGCGGTTGTGGTCAACGGTGTAATCGGCGGTTCCTGACTGGTTCCGCGTAGCGCCAACCTCGCCATAAGAAAATGGGAGGCTGCCTTGGGATAAGATGAACTGCCGGATCGTTTCGTCAGAAGGCTTGCGGAGCAGAAACATGGGTCGATTCAATCGCTCTTCGGCTTATTGCTGTTAGCGGCAGCACGTGCGCGCGGATGATGATTATCGTAGGCGGCGCGCAGGTGACGATCGGTAATGTGCGTATAGATTTGAGTCGTTGAGATATCGCTGTGACCGAGCAGTGCCTGCACGGAGCGCGAGTCTGCGCCATGTTGCAGCAGGTGCGTAGCAAAGCTGTGGCGCAACGTGTGCGGAGAAACGTGCTGCAGCCCGATCTTTTCTGCGTAGGTCTTAATCATTGTCCAGGCAAGCTGGCGCGTCAGCGGTTTGCCACGGTGCAGGAAAAGATTGGGATAGGCCGACTTCCCATAGCCAGCTTTGACTGATGCGTATTGCAGTAGCCAGTGGATCGCGCTCTTGCCAACCGGCACCCGCCGTTCCTTGCTGCCTTTGCCATGACAGTTGACGACGCCACTGTGCACGTCTACTTCCGCCTGCTTCAGTGTTACCAGCTCCGAAACTCGCAACCCGGCTGCATACATCAGTTCCAACATGGCGCGATCTCGTATTCCTTCTTCCGTAGAAATGTCAGGCGTTGCAAACAAGCGATCGATTTCTTCTTCGGTGAGAAACTTTGGCAGGTAGGAAAACTTTTGTGGCGTATCGAGATCTTCCGCCGGGTGATGCTTGATGTGGCCGTCGAGCATCAGGAATTTATAGAAACCCCGAGCTGCGCTGACTGCTCGAGCCACTGATGTAGGCGCCAGACCTTCGCGAGAAAGGTTTGCGATCCATTTGCGCAGATCGGGTCGCGTCAGATCCGCCACCGGCTTTCCGGCTTTGCTCGCCCAACGATCAAGTCGCGCCAGGTCTCGGCGATAACTTTCGAGCGTGTGACGCGCGAGTCCCTTCTCGACCTGAAGATAGGTGAGATGGTCTTTGATGAAGTCGCGCTGAGACATTGGCTTTGGCATCAGCTTCCTGATTTGTCACTTTGATTATAGTTGAGGTTGGGTAAGGTGAGCGCTTTATTCGTAGCGCAGACACTCGATTGGATCGAGACGAGAGGCTTTGCGTGCGGGCCAGACACCAAAGAGGATGCCAACGCCGATTGAGACTGTGAGGCCTGTGATGACCGCCCACGTCGGAATTGAAGCCGGCAAGGCAGGTATGAAGAACATTACCAGCTTACTAATACCGACCGCCAATACGACGCCCAGGATTCCGCCGAGAAACGTAAGCGTCATGGCTTCAAACAAAAACTGGCGGACAATGTCTCTCCGGCGTGCGCCGAGAGCTTTCCTTACGCCAATCTCTTTCGTTCGTTCGGTCACACTCACCAACATGATGTTCATCACCCCGATGCCTCCAACCAGGAGGCCCAGGCTGGAGATGGCGATAGCAACTAAACCTATCATCGCCGTAATACTGTCAAACTGTTCGATAAACTTATCGGCAGTCTTGATATCGAAGTTATTGGGATCGCCAAATTTCACATTCCGGCGCCGCCGCAGGATGTCTTCTGATTGTTGCAGCGCTTCATTCGTCTGGCCGGAACGCGCCTTTATCACCAGCAGCAAGTATCCCTTGGCTGGCGCCACCTTCTGTGCCGTGCGAAAAGGAATGAAAACGGCGTTGTCTTCTTCATTCTCTCCAAAGAAGCCGGCCTTTCTTTTCTCCAGCACACCCACGATCTCGAAGTTTATCCCGCCCATGCGCACTTGCGTTCCAGCTATCTGCTGATTCTGTCCGGGAAAAAGAGCATCAGCGGCATTGACGCCAATCACCATTACATTCGCGCGTTGCTGATCATCGTTTTCGGTAATGAATCGTCCTTCCTTGATCGCGATGTTTGTGATTCCAGCGTAGTTGGGCGAAACCCCCTGGGTATTGCCCCAGCGGTAGTTGTGCCCCTGGTAAGAAATGTTGTCGTCAAACGGTCCACCGCTGTACCCGATGTTCGGAGCTACCTGGCCTACTTCCTCGACGGCGCTTGCCTGGGCTGCAATCGTCTCCGCGTCAGCAACCGTCAACGGTTTTCTTAACCGTTCCGAACGATCCTCGCTGGTTCGCGGGCCGGTAGAAAGATGAAATGCGTAGATGTTATTGGTGCCATATTCTTCGATGATCGAGACGATGTTTTGACGCAAACCGGTGAGAATGGAAGCGATAATGATTGCGGTCATGACGCCGATCACGATACCCAGGACCGTGAGGAAACTCCTGAACTTATGCGAACGCACGCTATCCAGCGCCATTCGGACGGTTTCACGCAATACACTTTGTGGCAGCTTAAATTTCATTCGCAGACTGGCCTGCATTACGTTGCTTGAGTTAGTGCCAGAATCGGATCGAGCCGCGCTGCTTTAAAGGCCGGATAAATTCCCGCGATCATTCCGATAGCCGTCGAGACAACCAGGGCCAGCAAGATGTAGCCAATGGTTATCGTCATCGTTATAGACGCCAGGGCCGTAATCAAGACAGTGACACCCCATGAAAGGAGCAGGCCGAGTACGCCACCCAGCGCGCAGAGAATCGCCGACTCAATGAGAAACTGAAGCAGGATCTGTCTTCGCGTGGCGCCCACTGCTTTTCGCAGTCCAACCTCAAATGTTCGTTCAGTCACGCTGACGAGCATGATGTTCATCACGACTATTCCACCCACGATGAGAGTGATTAGAGTGATGGGAACCACGACGGCGGCAATGCCGCTCGTGAATTGATCGATCTGATTGTTGAGCGCTTCTACGTCAACCAGCCCAAAGTCGTCCTCTTCGTTTCCCTTTAACTGGTGTTTGACGCGCAGTGCGACTCGAGCATCCTCAATTGCCTGCTGAAAAGTTTCTCGATTGGAACCTTTCCCATGGATCTGGAGTCCATTGCGACCCCACAACTGCAGATGAGTAGTTACGGGAATATAAATGTGCCGATCGACCGAATCGCCAAAGAACGAACCGCGCTTTTCTTCGACTCCGACAACACGCATCGGCAGTCCGCGAACCTTCAAGGTTTTGCCAATGGCGTCAGTATTGGGGAAAAACTTGTCTTTGATGTCGCCACCGAGAACGCATACCAGCGCCGAGCGCTGTACTTCGTCCGCCGAAACGAAACGTCCGTCCACTATTGTCTTGTCTTCGATATCGACCATGTTGGCCGAAGAACCAAACACCAACGCGCCTGGAAACTCGATACCGTCCTGCTTCAAATCTGCCTGGCCCTGGGCCTGTGAGCCCACTTCCTCGCACGACTTGCAATGGGCCTTCACCCACTCATAGTCGTCCCAATTAAGCCGCTTGTTACGCCGGTTCATCCGCTCGAACTCCTCATCCGAGAGGCGGCCGTTGGCTGCAATGCGGGCGATCATGAAGTGGTTGCTGCCCAGGATTTTCGCCACCTTGTCTACGACGTAGGTGTTCAGGCCGCTGATTGAAGCTCCCACAGTTACGACCGACGCAACTCCGATGATGATTCCGATCAGTGTGAGAAAAGCCCGCAACTTGTGGGCAAAAATCGACTGCACGGCAATCCGCAGGGCGTCAGCGTAAAAGGAAAAAAGGGCTTTCATGATTTAGGTTACAACGCGACAATTTCCGCCGGTTCTTCAGTGCAGAAGCCTGTACGAGAAAAGGAAGGCCAAAGTTTGGAAGGAATTGGACTGCCCAACCGCTACGAAAATTCGTATGGTCGGGCAGCCCATCTCCAACCTTGCCTTGTTGGCTTCCTAAGCAAATGACGCAGGGACGCCCACAAGTGTTAACGTCGCCCAGCCAGACTTATTAACAGTTAGACCAGTTCTCCTGCTGTATGTTCCGCAGGTTTCAGAGAGAATTTGTCTGTCCAGCGTATCCGGCCCGTGACCTGCATCGCTACGAAGAGCGTTACCACCGAACCGATGGTGATCGCGAGACCGGTAAATCCCTTGAGGAAGAACGCATAAGAAAACATGACCAGGTAAACCAACTGCGCCAGTGCGGCTTCGCGACTTGCGAAGTGAATGCCTACAACCAGCCGAAGGTAACTGACCACCAGGAAAACAGACACCACTGCGGATATGCCAAAGGCAACATGGATCGAAACGTGATCCACCAGGTAAGCGAGTAACAGATGGAAGGAGAAAAACGCGGCGGCGAGAAAGAAGTAGTTCATCGGATGAAGATCGATCCCGCGCAAAGTCGTGATGATCAGCATCAGAAAGAAGAAAAAGAAGAGCGAGACTGGAGCGAAGAAACTGATCCTGCCGGCCAGTGGTCCAGGCTGTAACTTTTCAGGCATGACCATAGCTATCTGATATCCGGACACCAGATTTTTATAAGACCATGACAGGTCCCATCCGTTATCAGTCTCGTGTTTCTCGGAAGGCGAGAGCGTGTTGTCGGGGAAGTCGATGTCTTTGAAGTTGGTCTTCATCTTAAGAGAAAAGTCTTTGACCTGAGCGACGTCGTTACTGCCGAAGCTGTAGCGCCATTCATTGAGACCTTGAGAACGATAGCCGACGGCAAGGCGCGCAACCTGTCCGGCCGCGACCTTGACCCAACCGATGGCTGCGTTCTGCTGATTGCTGAGTTCGACTGGCGCGCCGTCAACAGTAAACACCAGGTCGTCATAAATCGCTTTCTGGGTTGGGAAATTCAGGACAAAAGTGACGACCTGTTCTTTGTCGCTGGTATTGCGAAAACCGTAGTTCCCGGCATAGGCAACTTTGTAGGTGCTGTACCAGAGCAACCCCTTTTGACGATGCTCGAGGTCGAGTGCCACATCGACCGCGCTGCTTTCGAGCGGCAAAGTGGTCGTAATTTCATCATTAATCGTCTTAACGACCTTCTTGCCATTCTCAGTGCTCTCCTCCTTCCGTGCCACGATTTGTTTGAAGGAGGCGATGGGAGGAGCCTGATTTTGTGGCGTGCCCCAGGTTGAAGCCACGCGATTTTCTGCAATCTCGTCCAGCGAATAGGTGCGCGAGAAGATCGTGCCGCCGAGGATGGCCCAGGCAACCGAGGTGCAAATAAAAATAAAAGCTATGGCGAAAATTCGTTTGGTCATTTCAAGACTCCTTGGGTTTGATTAAGAACAATATCCTCGGGCGTACTGGTCCATTTTGATTACATTTCGCGGGCGGGCAATGTGGCAGGCCACAGGACGCTTGTGTGAATAACTACATTGATTTCCGTTGTTGCGTTGCACGCCACCGGTTGGAGAAAGTTTCGCCAATGCCGGACAAAGACGCCGGTCTGAAGGAGTTTCACGGCAAGGCTCATGTCGTTTCACATATGGTGGGGTGAGCGGATTGCACGTCCACATCCGGAAAGGATCCACGGCCGAAAAAGACATGCCACGCAAATGAGTTGAGAATAGGCAAGCGCAGGCTGGCGCAGACAAGTTCCAGCAGCACTGGTTGGCGAACGGTTGAGAGAAGGCGACGCATCCACAGCCGTGATGCAAATCGCGCGCGGAATAATTCACCGGAATAGATCGCGAGCGCATCCGCATTTTCCGTTTCCAGGTATTCCGCGATCACTTTTGCAGCGAGACTTGAGAGGCGCATGCAGGGATCGAGGCCGCCGGCTGTTAACGGTGAGACAGCGCCTGCTGCATCGCCGATGAGCAGTCCCTCGCGGCTGGCGATGTTGCGCAGCACGCCCCCAACTGGGATGCGCCCGCCACGTCGCTCCACTAGTCTTGCATTTCTCAAGTCAACGATGTCCGGCAAGCCGGCTTTAAACCTTTCCAGTGCTTGCACCGGCTCAAACATCGCTGCATAGCCGCCGACGCCGATATGCGTGTCCTCGCCATCGTGCGCAATCCAGCCGAGATAGCCCGGCGCTATTGAAGGATCGAGAAAACAGTGAAGACGAGGAGGTCCATCGAGAGGCACGTTTGTGAACACATCCTCAACGCCGACAATCCATTCGCGATTGAGTTCGAGTCCAAGGTCGCGAGCCACACGAGAGTTTGCGCCATCAGCGCCCACCAGATAGCGAGTGGTCACCCGGGTTGAAGAGTGACCGCCGGCATTGTTATCGAGCCGCACCGCGATTCCATTTTTCGCGCGTTCGTGTTCGGCATAGCGCGTACCTGGTCTCCAGGTGACTTCGGCGCGCAGGCAGTGATCGAGATAACGAGTATAGAGCCGGCCCATCTTGCCAACGCGGAATTCGTCATGAGGACTAACGAATTCCATCCGTCGCCGCGCAGGCGAGTACAGAGTCACGTGTCTAACAACCGGGCCCAAACAATCGTTGGGTATATCGAAGTCTTCGAGAGTGCGACGAACAAAAATACCGGTGGTGTGAATCGACGTATCAAGACATTCTTTGCGATCGACCAGAAGTACCCCGAGGCCGCATCTGCCGAGGAGTCTGGCGCAGTGCAGCCCCGCAAGGCCGGCGCCAATAATGACTACGTCATAGTTTTCCATTGGTTTGAAATAACGGACTTTGACTGGCTGATGCTCTTGTGAGCTAGATCTGGAATCGGGTTTTCTTGTGAAGAAAACTGTTCTCGTGGCCGATCACGAAATGCGTTAGTAATTCACCTTCACGAATAAGTAGCGTCGGATTCTTAACGTCGGCCGGCAAGTCGAAAACCAGAGTGGTTGAATAGGTTTCACTGGGGCGTAGCGGGATGGTCATTGGGGTGCCTGTTGCTTGTGATTTCTCAAGGACGCTTTGGGCTACAGCTGAAGGAAAGTACTGCGTTCCGTTCACGTCGCTGATCGTTACGACACGTGAATTTGGATACAGCAAGCCGTCACCTCTGTTTCGGCCAATCGTGGTTTCATCGAAGCGAGTCTTGATGGTTATCACGCGAAACATTCCCGCTGCGGTCACTTGATTCGGCGCTTCGCCCAGGACCTTGGTTTCGTCGGCGTCAGTTATGGAATAAGCCAGATGACAATCGATCTCACAGAAATGTTTTTCCTCGCCCCGCGCCAATACTTTCTCGCTGCTGGCAAAAGAATAAGTCAGCAGAAGGACCAGATAGAGACCCGCGACTAACACGATAGTTAGTAGCGCAAACTTTGTCAGTCGCGGCCTTTTCGTCACTATGGAATAACCAAGGGTGAGGCCGGCGGTGAGAAGGAGGAGCCCTGTTCCCAAGAGAGCCAAGGCCCCCATCGGCGCCGCGAGATTGACGTTTGTGTACATGGCGGGATCTCCTAAAGAGTAATTCAAGTGAGTCAAAGCGCTTTACCGTGCAAAGCCAACGAGCAAAAAAAGAGATGCCAACTAATCTTAGCCGGCTAACTGTTTCGCATCTGGTGAATCAGAGTCTCCATATGGCTCAAATAGTTTTCCAGCGCGCGTCTTCCCGCGACGGTTAGCTTGTATTCAGTTCTTGGCAGTCGTCCGTCAAACGACTTGGTGCAAGCGATGTAGCCACCATCTTCGAGTTTGCGGGCGTGAACGCTGAGGTTGCCGTCAGTCGTATTCATGAGGCCCTTAAGATCGTTGAAAGTCAAAGACTCATTCGCAGCGAGCGCGCTGACAATGCCGAGTCGCATTCGTTCATGAATCAGACGATCGAGACTCGGTGCGATATGTTTTGTTTTGCTGTCGGCGACTTCTCGCAAATCCGTCGCAGACTTTTTCTGATTAGAATGTTTTAGTGCCGATTGTCTAGCCACCGTATCTC
>JBOGOP010000062.1:0-22019 GCA_050747225.1 Pyrinomonadaceae bacterium | reverse complement strand
CACCGAAGGTGCGCAGGTTCTGGATCAATCCATTTTCGCGCTTCGCTCTCATTGCGGGCGGGACGCCCGCGGTCCCAGCAAATCACTTGAAAGCCTTCGTGCTGATTGCGGTAATTTTTATCTGCGCAAATGTTAGCTTAGCTCAGCGCGGGACTAACAAAGTAGCATCTGCGTCTTCGAGTTCCCTTGCCATCACCACCGAACCCAACGCCATCATCTGGATCGACGAGATTCGTTGCGGCACAACCGATGCCGCGGGACGCATCGAGTTGAAGACAGCAGCCGGCCGTCACACCCTACGAGTTCGTGCAATGGGATTTAAAGAGACGACTGCGCCGCTCGTCGCCGGCAGGCGAAGCGTGACAGTGAAACTCGTTAGAACTACCGATCCGGCAGAACTGGCCTTTCAGCAAGCGGAGGAAGCGCGAGAAAAAGCGAGGGACGATGCTGCGAGACAAAAGGCGGTCGAGCTTTACCGCGCGGCTTTGAAACTTCGCCCCGCGAATGCGCCTGCGCACGTGGGCCTGGCGCGCCTGCTGCTTGATCTAAACCAATACGAGCCGGCGCTCGGGGAGATCGACGCGGAGCGACGCACGAGTCCAGTTTATGCTGAGGCTTCCGCTGTTGAAGGCCGGATAAACCGTGAAGCTGCGTTCACAGACGATGCTATTCAATCGTTTCGCCGGTCAATCAGAGAGGCGCGAGGTGTGCAGCCGGAAGCGCACGTGGGTTTGGCAAGAGTTTTCGAAGACAAAGGACGGTATGACGAAGCTATCATCGAGTTTCGCAAGGCCATCGACCAGCTTTCGGATTCCGAGCCGGTGATTTACCAGCTGCTGGGCGCGGTGTATGAGAAGCAGCGGAACTACAAGGAAGCAGTGGCGGCTTACGAGAAATATCTTGCCTTAGCGCCAAACGGAAGCCTCGCACCGGCCATCCGCTCAATGATCGAGCAACTTCGACGCGACGCAGCTGGACAGGAAATCATTCCCTAGTCTTTCATTCGAGACAATCTATGGTTGGCTGACTGGGTCGCTTCCCGAAGCCGGCTGCGTAGCGTTGACGTGCAACGCAGTTGATTTCGAGTCCATGTAAAAATGCCTGCCTTGCGGACCCTCGCCCGCCGGGTCGGCGTTGCAACTGTAGGATGGAGGTTTGCTAACAACTTCCATCGTCAAAACATAATTCTTTAGCGCAGGTTTGTCGGAGTTAAAACGCTCATCGAGATAGCCTCCGGCGGTCAGTTGCTGAAAGGTTCCGTAGTTGCCCTCGTTAGTAACTGAATAGGTTTGTTGGGCCACCGCGATTGCGCGCAGCGCTCCGGTCGCAGCAGTTTCATCGGCACGCGCGACCGATTTCTCTAAACCCGACGAGACGTTTTGGCAAGAGATCGATGCAAGACAAATCAGAATCGTCGTCGCCACCAGGGCAAACCTAAACATGTTTGTGCTCCTTAAGTTTTTGACTGAGGTTAACGAAGTTCCCGGTAACGAAAACAACTGTAGTCGTGGTCGTTCACCAGGCCGACAGCCTGCATAAAGGCATAGCAAATAGTCGCGCCAACAAACTTGAAGCCGCGGCGGCCCAGGTCCTTACTCATTGCATCTGATTCGTCCGAATGTGTGGGCACGCCTTGTCCGCGCTTTCTCTGCTTTGGAACACCGGCAACGAATTGCCAGATGTAACGGTCGAAGGTGCCAAACTCTTCCGAGGTTTGGAGAAACGACTTTGCATTTTGAATGGCCGCCGCAATTTTCAAGCGATTGCGAACTATGCCTGCGTTTTGCAACAACTGCTCGCGCTTGCGCTCGTCGTAACGCGCTACCTTCGCCACATCAAAGCCGCTAAAAGCTGCGCGATAGCCTTCGCGCTTATTGAGGATAATCTCCCAGCTCAAACCCGCCTGTGCGCCTTCGAGAATAAGAAATTCAAAGAGCCTGCGATCATCGTGCACGGGCACGCCCCATTCGTTGTCATGATAAGCGATCATCAGATCCGATTTGGCCCAATTGCAACGCTTTGGCATTGCGGTAGTTTATCAGGAAAGTCTCTAATGCAGCGGGAAACCTGGAAGGGAGCGGTGTGTGGAACCCAATTCTTTGGCGAGGTAATTTGACTTGGCGCGGACTTGGATGTAAAAGCGTTACGGACTTCATCCAGCATACAACCCGGAAAATCCCTCCCTTGCGTTTTGCGAAGGGGAGTTACTTTTTAGCGATGGAAGGAGATCGAAATGGCTTTACGTTTAGGTGACATTGCACCCGATTTTAAGGCGGACACGACCGACGGTCCGATTAGTTTTCACGAATGGCTTGGCGATAGTTGGGGCGTGCTTTTTTCACATCCCAAAGATTTTACGCCGGTCTGCACGACTGAACTTGGAGAGTGCGCGCGTCTCAAACCCGAGTTTGATCGTCGCGGCGTCAAGGTCATCGGCCTGAGTGTCGACAAAGCTGACTCGCACAGCAAATGGGCCGAGGACATCAAGGAAACACAAGGCACGGCATTAAACTTCCCTGTGATTGCCGATCCGGATCACAAGGTGGCCGAGCTCTACGACATGATCCATCCGGAGATTAGCGACGTCTTCACTGTGCGTTCGGTCTATATCATCGGTCCTGACAAGAAGGTCAAGCTGATGATTACGTATCCGGCGAGTACCGGCCGTAACTTCGATGAGATTCTGCGCGTCATCGATTCACTGCAGCTCACGGCGAAGTACAGTGTAGCCACGCCGGTGAACTGGAAGGATGGCGACGACGTGATCATCGTTCCCTCAATGTCAGATGAAGATGCGAAGGCGAAGTTTCCCGCGGGCTGGAAAGCGCCGAAGCCTTACCTCCGCATCACGCCGCAACCGAATAAGATTACGACTACTGATACGGCCGCGAAAAGCGCGAGTTAGCACAGACTTCAGTGTTCCTTGTTTTCACCTGGGGGTGCAGAGGACATTGGCTCTGCACCTCGCAGGCTTTTCAATTGTTCGTCAGCATCTTTCGCGTTTTTAGCAATTTGCGCCTCTTTTTCAGAGACGTCTTGAATACGGGCCAAGATGGTTTGATGATATCCGTCTGCTCTTTCCCACTCTTGCGTAGCACGACTTATTTCGTGGATTTGATCGGCTAAAGTCTTGAGTCGGGGGGTCAAATACGCATCTAGCCGATTCGTTTCTTCGTCGTGAGCGAAAAACGAGCGCTTCTCTCTATCTATGGTGTCAAAATCATTACCTGCTAGCTTCTCGCGCGTCCGTAATCGTTGTAGTTCTTGATGAATCACTGAAAGCGTTTTCAGTTTGCGCGACTGGTGAAAGTCGAGTGAACTAAAGCTTCGGATCACATCTTCCATATCTGTCCGAAGTTCTTCTGAGATATCGCTTCCATTGATGTGTATGTCGTATCTAATCCAAGCGTCTCTTAGATCTGCCTTCAAAAAGATAATGTCATAACGAAGGGTCTGTAATTTGTTTAGCAATACCGATGGAGTCCAGAGTCTGATTAGCATGTCAAGAAAAAACACTATTGCTACTAATAGTCCCCCGATCACATAAGGTTGGCTCTCGCTCCCTATCGGAACCATCATGTGGCTTATTAGACCGACGATGGAAAAAGTTGTGGTGACAAGAAATGGAATGGGGAAGCCAACAATCAGTTTTGTCTTCGTAGCTTGGGGTTTATATGCTTTCTTTCTGAAAGAGAAAACAATGATCAGCACAATAATGAAGATATAAAGAAGAAAACTAAGAGCGGTGGAGAACTTGATCCAAAACGGAACGCGCAGAAAGAAGACGGCTAGCAGGCAGATCAAAAAAACAATTACCTGAAAAGTCCCTCCGGGTCTGTTTTCAAAGAAAAAGTCGTTTGACCAAAAGAATCGCCCTGGCTCCTGGTTCCTACGCGACGCTTGGTCAAACATAAGAATCTGATTAAACGCCCAGGGAATTTTTAGTAGCAGGATCGACGCAAAGAAAACTGTGCCGATGCTCGAAAAGGAGATCGCGGTAACCTTATTCAATTCACCAAGTATGAGAAAAACGGTCGTCGCAATGCCAGCGATAGCGACATATAAGTTGAAGCCGTGGCGCGGATTGGTGCTCTTCAAGTCGTGGATGTCTTGTTCAATTCTATTGAGAAGCTCAAGCGTGAGCGTTAGCTCTTGCTCATCGGTAAACTCATAGTCTTGTAGCCGTTGGCGAATACTAATAGGAGTCAATTTCCTAAACCTCTTGCATCCGGGCGTGACAACTGAAAGCTATAGACGTAGCCTATACATATGAGCACCGTAACAGAAATCATTGAGGCGGTGAAGAGTCTGGGCGTCGAGGACAAAGGCGAGTTCCTTTCGCGCTTGAGCGAGGTGGACTTTGATGACGCATGGGACTTGCAGATTGCTGCCGATGCCCAAGCCGGCCGGCTAGACCATCTTTGGCAGCAAGCATTGGAAGACATCAAAGCTGGAAGGACAAGGCCTCTTGATGAAATCCTCAACGACGCCTAGCTTCTGGCGTGCCTATCGGACACTTACTCCAGAAATTCAGTCACAAGCTCGTAAGACCTATCAGCTTTGGAAAAGCAACCCGCGTCACCCGTCGCTTCACTTCGAACGTAAAGGGGATTTCTGGTCCGTTCGAATCACGCGTGGATGGCGGGCGCTGGCCCGAGAGTACGAAGGCACATTCTACTGGTTTTGGATTGGCTCGCACGATGATTATCAGAGGCTGATTGAGTCATGAATGGAGACAAGACGGTTTGAATGTGACGTCACCAAGAATCCCCGCGCCTTTCGGTTTTTCAAAGACAGATCCTGCCCTGACACCCATTGCTATGAAAACTATCAAACCAATCCTGCTCATCGTTGTAATGCTCGCGGCCTTTGTTTGTTCCACCGCGGCGGCGCAAGGCTGGAGGCCGATCAAGGGAGTAACTCCCAAGGGGCTAGTTGCCGATCTCTATCGCCAGCACAAGACGCGGAGCCCGTTTTTTCAAACTCGTAGTCGCGCGTTGCTGGACAAGTATTTTGCGCGAGATCTGGCCAACCTCCTTTGGCAAGATGCTCACTCTTCCGGCGACGAGGTGGGAGCGCTCGACGGAGACCCGCTCTTCAACGCTCAGGACATGGATATCAAGAATTTCTCCATTCAGGACGGAGTTGGCGGACCGCGGATGGTAGTCGTGCCAGTTTCCTTTGAGAATTTGGGTCAGAAACACGAGATCAAGTTTCGTCTCTTCTCGTTTGGCGGAAGTGGTTGGAAGATAGCAAACATAGAATATGACGACGGCGCGTCTCTGCTGGAAATCCTTAAACGCGATCGTAAAGCGCAGAGCAGTCAGACGATCAATATCTATCTCGTGGCGCTTGAAGATGACGGCAAGACCGGGAAGAAGATCGGCTGTGACGATAGTCTGATAGCTGTTACGCGCACCATCAAGAAGACCGCTACGCCGTTGGCGGCGGCCATTCGCGAGTTGCTGCTAACCCCGGAGCATCCCGATGGAAGTCCCAACCTCGAGAACTTTTGGAAAGGGCGCAACCTTAAACTAAGATCCGTTTCGATTGTTAACCATACGGCAACGATCCGTTTTTCGGGCGAATTGTATGTCGCGGGAGTTTGCGACGAACCACGCATTGAATCGCAGATTGACGCAACGGCGCGACAGTTTCCCAGTGTGAAAAAAGTCAAGGTGTTCATCGGAAATCGCACACTCGCCGAGGCTATCCGTTAGCACGAGACCGCTCTGATAGCATTCAAGACCCCATACGTATATCCTAAGCATTTTCGGGGACAAGTTTGAGCGACAGGGCTGGTCGCGCAAACGGGTTCGTGCGCGCAACGCGCAGCAATTAGTCGAGATTTATCCAGTGAAGGAGGTTCATCAGTGCAGGTATTAAATGAACTTTTGGACAGCATAAAGGTTGGTTCTCCCCAGGTGTTCCAGGATGTACAAGTATTTCCTCTCTTCGGCAACCGGAATGAGTCGTCGTCGCTTCTTGAGCTTGATGAGGCACTGGCAAAAGGGTTGGTGGAGGTCACGGAGGTTTCCGACGGGGGCAGCGTTCCCCAACTCAACGTCATAAATAGTTCCCCCCGAGACGTCATAATCTATGACGGCCAACAACTCATTGGAGCGAAGCAAAATCGAACCGTGAATATCACAGTAGTTGTTCCGGCTCATTCAACACTACCGATTCCGGTCTCCTGCGTTGAGCAACAACGCTGGCACTACACCAGTCCAAGTTTCGCGTCATCAGATCGATTTGCCTATCCCAGCCTGCGCCGTTCGACCCATAGTGAAGTAACTCGGAGTAAGCAGACTTTCGGCACCTCCGACGCGGATCAGCAGCGGGTCTGGCAGGATATTTCCTACAAGGCGGCTCGCATGGATGTCTTCAGCCAGACTGGGGCCATGGAAGACATCTATGAAAGCCAGGCGCCGAATCTGGAAGAGCTTAGTAAAGCCTTCAAAATTGAAGAGAAGCAGATCGGCTATATGGCGTTTATCAAGGGTGGCTTTGCCGGATGCGATCTGTTTGGTTCTACGGAAGTCTGTCGCGGGAAGATGGAAAAACTCTTACGCGGGTATTACCTGGACTCTGTCGATAAAGAAGTCGTTTTCGACAAAGTCGAGATTGATGAAATCTTACGCGAGGTGCGCGCCGCCGAACACCGTGAATTCGAAACGGTAGGTAAGGGCCGGGAGAGACGCTTTGATGCTCTCCACGTTCAGGGTTCCTGGAAAGAAGTCGACGGGTCCATTCCGCATGTGACCATCTTGCCCAAAGGATAATGCGACGGTTCGCCTTCACATCGCACCTGCTTAGAGAGGACTAAATGCGACAGGTTGTCACTACCGCAAACGGCGGTGTTGAAGTCCTGAAAGTTCAGGAGGCGCCGGATCCAACGCCAGCCAAAGGTGAGGTTGTAGTCCAGGTAAAAGCCGCTGGATTGAACTTCGCTGACATACTCGCGCGCCAGGGCCTCTATCCGGATGGACCGAAAAAGCCTTGCGTGATGGGCTATGAAATTGCCGGCGTGATCGAAGCAATCGGTGAAGGTGTGGATCCGCAGCTCCGGAATCAACCGGTAGTCGCGATGACGCGTTTCCGTGGTCAGGCTGAAAAAGTCGCTGTCGCTGCAACCCAACTCTTCGCCAAACCTGAGTCACTTAGTTTCGAACAGGCGGCGGCGATTCCCGTAAATTACCTGACGGCCTACGCGCTGCTTGAGGTGATGGGTTCATTACACGCCGGCGAATCCGTTTTGATTCACAATGCCGGCGGCGGTGTCGGGCTCGCAGCAATCGACATCGCCAGGAAGATCGGCGCTACAACTTACGGAACCGCGAGTCCCGGCAAGCACGAGTTTCTGCGCGAACGCGGACTTGATAACCCAATCGACTATCGTAACCAGGACTGGCTTCCGGTCTTGAAGCAACTCACCGGCGACCGTGGCGTCGACCTGGTTATAGATCCAATCGGCGGCACCCATTGGAAAAAGAGTTATGCAGCGTTGCGGCACACCGGCCGGCTGGGCATGTTTGGAGTTTCCACTGCCTCCGCAAACGGATTGAAGGGCAAGTTAAAAATGATTAAAGCCGCCGCCCAGATGCCGAGGTTTCATCCGATCGGGTTACTCAACAAGAACCGGGGCGTCTTCGGACTAAATCTCGGCCACATGTGGCACGAACCGGAGAAAGTCGCAACCTGGATGAAAGTAATTCTCGACGGCGTCAACGAAGGGTGGGTTCGACCGCACGTAGATAAAGTCTTTCCGTTTGCGCAGGCAGGTGATGCGCATAGTTATATGGAAGCAAGGAAGAATATCGGCAAGGTTGTGTTGGTGCCCTGAAGCTGGAAGCGGGAGCAAGCCCACCTTCCTGACCTGAGAGCTAATCCATCAACTCGTTGGATCGGCATTGCGAGCCTTCACATCAAAGGCTAGCTTGGCGGTTGCCGTTTGGCCAGGAAGTAAGAAATGACCGTCGAATAAATCAGGCCAAAGATCCACGACATCACGAAGAACCCGGTGAACGCCCCCAGCGCTACCTGCCAAACAGGCAGACTGTCCATACCCGGCTCGCTCGCCATTAACCTGGGGCCAACCACGATGATCGCCACCAGAAAAAACAGGCTGGAAGAAATCGCAAAGAAGAAGGCGGTCGCTACGCCTGTCTTCACTCCGGTCTTAAACGTCATTTCACCGGCGGCCTCATTCCGCACGGTGCTGATAGCCAGGTATATTCCGGCAATGTGAAGGAGATTAAAGAACACTGAGGCGCCGATAGTGTGCACTGACGAGCGAGGATTGGGAACGAGGAGGTGGGCAACTACGACCCAGGCAATTAGCCCAAGCGTAATCATCAACCCATACTTAAGTGGAATTCTCAATGTCAGTGCTCCCGAAATCGTCAGCTTGGGTTATCGTCGGGGGATTATCACTCAATCCGATGGTAAGCGAAAGGCTCTTTGGGCAAAGGGTAGTGTCGGATGATCACCAGACAAGCAGTACTATCCTGAGCGAAAACCACTCAAGCTCTTCACTGCGAGCGCGGGCGTCTCGCCCGCAGCGAGCGCGACGCGCGAGAAGGCAGGGCAGAGGAGTGCCTACGAGATCAATCGCGGCTGACGCCGCTCACTGCGGGCGAGTAGAGCACCCCAACGGATAGAAAAACATCCGTTGGGGACCCCGCACGCCCGCGCTCCCAATGAAGAGTTTGAGTGCTAATTCGTTGCCCAAAAAGGCAGCTGAGAGTAAACGGTAGAAAACGACTCGCCGAGTTTGAAATCGCGTTTGATGATACGGGCCGGATCAAAGAACCAGAGACCGAGCGGGTCGCTGCGGCGTGTCTTGTCAAACCACGCCCACGGAGGCCGTGCCATGTTCAGGCCGCCGGCTTTGCCGACAAACGCTTGCCCGATCTCACCTACTTTGACCTTCTTCACCGCCACTTTACCGTTTGCTTGCAGCACGTTGATCGATATCTCGCTGTAATCGTGGGCAGTTGCGTAAGTGGCGCCTTTATCTTCTTTGCCGATCCGTGCCTTTGACCAGAGAGTTGTTTGGATCGGCAGCAGCTCGTAGCCGACTGGACCCTCATTCTGCTTGTCAGGATCCTCCGCCTTGCCGGCAAACTTGTAGATCAGGAATTCCTTTTTGGCAGTTTGCTTCTCATTCCCCGAGTAGGCCTCAATTCCGTGCCCCTTCGGCTCCACGTAAAGCAGCACATGCTCTTGATCGGCCTTGAACAAGCCGAACCCCCTGGGCGCCGACTGGCCGGTCACATAAGGAGCGAAGTCGTCGTGGCGAAACGCTTCGACAAAGGCCACGCGATCGGGTTTCTTATCTTTTTTCGCAACCACGACAAGGACGCCTTCCATGTCGTTCTCGTGCGCCACTCCTGCTTCAGCCATTAATCCGGTTGGGTCATGGTCGCTGCCACGCTTGGTTCCTTCGCGAATTATTTCGCTGAGGATGAGACCTTTGCGTTCGCCACCCTTGTAATCACGTGGATGAAAAACGGCGTAGTGAATAAAAAAATGAGTTTGAGTTTCGCTGACTGAATAGTAGATGTAAGCACGAAGCGGAAAACTTTTATCGTCGGTGTGCTCCCAGTTGTTGTCGCCGCGCCAGTCGCCGTCAAAGTCGAAGTTTGTGATGTAGTCGCTGCGAGGTTTGTCGCCGAGGGCCTGGTAAAAGATCGGCGCAAAGCGCGCGGCAACTGCAGCCTCGCTGTTTTGCTCGGCGACCGGCTTCTGAGACAAAGCGACGGCGACTCCATTTGCGTGTAAGACGATGTTCTGTCCGCTCAGCATTACCTTGGCGCAGAGAAGCAAGGCGCATAGCCAAATCACGTTGGGCGGTTTCATTTGGTGGGAGTTTACACGGAGTTGCGAAACATTTGCGCAGGTTATTTCGAGCGAGGTTGGATCATTATGAATTTTTTGGAGTGCGCTGACTTGTCAGCGCTTTTGAGGGTCGTGATCTGTCGCGACCATGATTGAAGACGATGAGAAGGAGCGTGGCGTCAAGCCGCCACGGACGAACGCGGCGACAGGTCGCCGCATTCTAAAATTACAAATTACGTCCAGCTGCGCCGGCAATTGACTTCACCAGCGTCTGGGGCTCGATTGGTTTAGCAACATGAATCTGAAAGCCGGCAGCGAGTGCCCGAGCGCGATCGTCATCGGTGGCGTAGGCGGTAAGCGCGATGGCGGGAATTTCCCTGGCCAATTTCATTCTCTGCTTTCTCAGTTTCTGGATCAGAGTGTAGCCGTCCTCATGTGGCATACCGATGTCGCTAACCAAAATGTCTGGTTTCCAGGCGCGAAAAGTTTTCAATGCTTCGGCCGCGGATTCACAGGACATAACCTCGCCGCCACATCGCGTGACAATGGCGGAGACTAGCTCGCGCGAATCCGCCTCGTCATCCACTACAAGTATGCGCATCCCTTCAAGAACGGTAGAGAAACTGGCTGGCAGCCCATCGCCTTGCTGTTCAGTCGCGCAGTTTTCCTCAATGTCCTCTGCTGACACATTCGAGGCCAGCGGCAGAGTAACAATGAAAGTTGCGCCCTGATTTGTTCCCAGGCTCTCAACTGTAACTTCCCCCGCGTGCAACTGAACCAGATGTTTCACGATGGAAAGGCCAAGTCCCAGTCCGCCATGCACCCTGGTCGTGGAACCGTCAGCCTGCCGGAAGCGATCGAAGATGTGTGGCAGGAATTCGGAAGTTATGCCGATGCCCGAATCACTTACTGAAACTTGCGCCTGCGCTTCACACTGCCTGATTCTGACGCGAACCTGACCATTCTCGGGAGTAAACTTGATGGCGTTGCTTAGGAGATTCCAAAACACCTGCTGCAAACGATTGGCGTCGCCGGCAACGAAGGACCCGGCAGCATCCAAACTCTGTTCGACCTGAATATTCTTGGCCTCCAGGGCCGGCCGCACGCCTTCAATCACATCTTCGATTACCGCACTGAGATCAACCGGACGAAGTTCGATTTGCAGTTTGCCGGTGATGATGCGGGAAACGTCCAACAGATCATCAATCAACTGTGACTGCGACCGCGCGTTTCGTTCGATAGTCTCAAAGGCGCGCGACATTTGCGGCTCGTCAAGTTTTCCCGTCCGCACCAGATGACTCCAGCCAAGAATCGCTGATAGGGGCGTTCGTAGTTCATGGGAGAGCGTCGCTAAAAATTCATCCTTGGTGCGGTTTGCCTGCTCCGCATCCGCTCGTGCAGCCTGTTCGCGGAGCAACATTTGAGCGCGCGCCTCTTCAGCTTGCTTGCGTTCGGTAATTTCCAACTGCAATTCGCTGGCGTGTCGTTGCGCACCGCTATAAAGCACGGCATTTTCATAGGCAACCGCCACTTGAGTTGCCAGTGTTGCCGCGAGACGCTCATCGGCTTCGCTGAACTCATCGGCGTCCAACTTGTTCAGCAAATAGACCCAGCCACCGACTCCGCCAGCCGACAACATGGGCGCGCCCAGGAAACTATGAACTAAATCTGAAGTTTTACCGTTAGTGCGAAGCAAATCGTCGCCGTCGTTCAGCCGCAGTGGGCGGCGTTTCGTAATCAAATGCTTCAAAGCTCGTTCAACTACGGGCGGAATCTCTTTGCTGAAGACACTTTCTTCGTTAGCGGCGCAGCGGAAGAAGTGGCCCAACTTGTCGCCGTTACTACTGCGCTGCACAGACTCGCCGTCTGGTGACTCCTGTCCATTGATTATGCCGACAGCCGCCGCCTGAGCTCCTATTATCTCTCGTGCGGAGCGACAGAAACCTTCTAACACCTCCGCTGGCTCATGTTGGGCGGCGAGCTCGTGCCCCAGGTCGATGAGCATCCTGAGCCGTTCCATGTTTGCCTGCTCGAGCTCCAGATTCTTTTCTTCAAGTAATTCTGCCTGCCGCCGTATCTCGCGAGTTTTCTTGAACAGCTCGACGAAAACGTTCACCTTGGATCGCAGGATGTCCGGTTCAATGGGTTTCACAATGTAGTCAACGGCGCCGAGCGAATAACCGCGGCTCAAATGGCGGCCGCCGGTAGAGTCTGCCGTCAAAAAGATGATGGGTATATTGCGCGAGCGGTCGCGACCTCTGATTAATTCGGCAGTTTCCAAACCGTCGAGGCCCGGCATGTAAACGTCCATCAGAATCACGGAGACTTCGTTATCGAGAAGATAACGGAGCGCATCATCGCCGGAAGACGCGCTCACCAGGTTTCTATCGGGAGCCTGCAGGATCGATTCGAGCGCCAACAGATTCGTGGGGCTGTCGTCAACCATTAGAATATTGATTTGTTCTTCAGGTCCCATGATGAATCGTGACCTCGAGTGCTTCCCGCCCCGATTGCACGCGCGGCGTGACAGACTCGCTAAGTATCTGCAGGCGCGCCGCAATCTCACGCACCGGCAGGATCCAATCTGCTTGTGTCAAAGCGATGGCAGCCTTGGGCATTTCTTTGCTAAAGGCTGAGCCGGGAGCTTCGACGATCGTTAGTCCGCCCCGCGACTTTATAGCTGCCAGGCCGCGAGCGCCGTCGCGGTTGGCGCCCGTCAGAATCACGCCGATAGCTCGCTCCTTATATTCGTCAGCCGCCGATTCGAAGAGCACGTCAATCGATGGTCGCGCAAATCCCACCGCTGGAGCCGTAGACAATGCAAAACCGGAGTTTTCAATCAGCAGGTGATAGTCACGCGGAGCGAGATAGGCGTGACCGCCGAGCAGCGGTTCTTTGTCATCGGGCTCGCTAACCGGCAGATTGCTGCATTCGGCCAGATAATCACACAAGCCGCTCTCTAAATCCTTTCCTCGGTGTTGCACGATAACGACTGGCAAAGGAAACTCCGCGGGCACACCGGACAGCAGCGTCGGCAACGCTTTCAGTCCGCCAGTGGATGTGCCTACGACAACGAGTTCGAATGCCATCAATTCACCTTGAGTACTGAGTGTCGAGTGCTGAGTGCTGAGTAGAAACTCAAACGCCCCATCCACTCTCAAGAACGAGAAACTCAGTACTCATTACTGTTTTTTATGCTACCTTGCGATAAAGTTTGTCCTTCCCATTCAAGTGCTCATAAAACTCCGCTCTCGGCGTAAACTTCAACGACTCCTTGTTACCCAAACCAAAGACGCCAAACATACTCAAGCTGTCGTATAGCAAATTGTGAACGCGCGCCTGCAGCTCTTTGTTGAAATAGATCATAACGTTGCGGCAGAGGATCACCTGAAACTCGTTGAACGAACCGTCAGCAGCCAGGTTGTGTTCAGAGAAGACCAGGTTATGTTTCAAACTCGCACTGAACATCACGCTGTCATACTGCGCTGTGTAATAGTCAGAAAATTCGTGGACGCCGCCGGCTTGATGGTAGTTCGCGGTGTACTCTCTCATGGCGGCGAGCGGAAAAATTCCCTCGCGTGCGCGCCGCAAAATTGTCTGGCTGATGTCGGTGGCGTAGATGCGACACTTTGGATAAAGTCCTTCCTCCTGTAACAGAATCGCGAGCGAATAGACTTCTTCTCCGGTAGAACAGCCTGCCACCCAAATTTGAACCGTGGGGTATGTTCGGAGCAGCGGAACAACTCGTTTGCGAAACGTCAGGTAGAAGCTGGGGTCGCGAAACATCGAGGTAGCATGAACCGAGAGTCCCAGCAGAAAACGTTCGAGACAAGCGGCGTCGTGCAACACTTTGTTCTGAAATTCAGAAACGGTAGTTAATCGCTCAGAGCGCATCAGCTCGAATATTCGCCGCTTTATTGAACCGCGCGAATAGTCTCTGAAATCAAAACCGTGCACGCGATAAAGTCCCTCGAGCAGCAGATCGATCTCGATGTCCTGAAGACTATTTACTAATGCCGGCGCAGTGCTCACGTTAATCCCTTTGGAGTGCGCTAACCTGTCAGAGCTTTGGCCGTCGCGACCTGTCGCGATTACGGCTAACAACACCTAGCGGAAAATAGTGGCGTCAAGCCGCTACGGACCAAAGCGGCGACAGGCGGGGTCCCCGGCGCGGCAGCCGCGCTGGGGTGCTCACGTCGCCGCACTCCAAAATAAAACCCTCCAAACTCACGTCGCCTCATCCTGTCGATAGAGCCAGACCCGCAACAGCGAGAGCAATTGATCGATGTCCAGCGGTTTCGAGATGTAGTCTGACGCCCCAACTTCCAGACAGTGGTCTCTATCTGCCTTCATTGCTTTCGCGGTCAGCGCGATGATTGGCAGTTGCTTGAATTCTTTCATCTGGCGAATCGCGGTAATCGCTTCATAGCCATCCATCTCGGGCATCATGATGTCCATGAGAACAGCTTCGATGTCAGGAGTAGCTTTCAAAAGGTCAATGCCCTCCTGACCGTTTTCAGCATGAACCACTTCCATGCGGTGAGCCTCGAGCGCACTGGTCAACGCGAAAATGTTTCGCACATCGTCGTCCACAACCAGCACCTTGCGACCGGCCAGCACCGGATCCGTGCGATGGAATTTCTCCAGCATGCGCCGCTTTGGCTCAGGCAAGTTGGCCTCAACGCGATGAAGGAACAACGCAGTTTCGGCCAACAAGCGTTCGGGTGAACTCGCTTCCTTGACGATAATCGCGTCCGCTACTTTCTTGAGATGAAGTTCCTCTTTTCGTGTCAATTCCTTGCCGGTGTAGACGATGATTGGAAGGTCGTAACGTCCCAGATCGGTTTGCAGTTTCTCGATCAGATCAAAGCCACTCATGTCAGGCAACCTGAGATCGAGCACCATGCAATCGAATCTCTCACCCTTCAAAAGACTCAGGGCTTCTTCTCCCGTGGCCACGGCAGTTGTATGAACATCGCCATTTCCGATTAACTCCACTACGCTCATCCGTTGCACGTCGTCGTCTTCAACTACCAACAGTTTGCGAATACGACGTTCGGCAAAGTCTCTGATGTCGTCGAATGCCTTGTGCAGATCCTCGTGGCTGACAGGTTTCTGCACGTGACTTATGGCGCCCTGTTTCAGCGCCCGTTGCCGTTCTTCCTCAACCGAAATGATGTGGACTGGAATGTGACTGGTCGCAGGGTCGTGTTTCAGGCGATCCAGCACAGTCCAGCCATCGCGATCGGGTAGCCGGATATCGAGAGTAATTGCGGAGGGTTTGTATTTCTGAGCGAGGGCCAACGCCATCGTCCCGCTCGTCGCCACCAGACCCTTGAAGCCTTTCTCGCGCGCGAGATCCAGCAGGATGCCGGCAAAGCTAATGTCGTCTTCGACAATCATCACTGTACGATCGCCACGTTGAATATCGTTGCGATCGTCCAGAATCGCGGCCGACTCACTCGAGAGCAGGGTTATCGCTTCGTTATCGAAAGACTCGACGGGCGTCCAGGCCGCTTCCACTTCCCTGGCGCTTTGCCTGCTTCTGCTCTGCTGCGTTTGTGTCATGGTGGCGCCGGCGGGCACAAAGTCGCGTGGCAGGTAGAAGGTGAAGGTGCTGCCTTCGCCAGGCGCCGAGAGTACGCGAATCTCGCCGCCAAGCAGGCGCGCGATCTCGCGGCTAATGGACAGCCCCAATCCCGTCCCGCCATATCTGCGGCTGGTTGTCCCGTCTGCCTGTTGGAAGGCCTCGAAAATAATCCGCTGCTTTTCAGTCGGAATTCCGATGCCGGTATCGCTAACCGAGAAGGCGACGACTTCACCGGCGTGGTTAAGCGATTCGAGATGATAGGTCTCATTTGCCGGCGCCGCTGCGACACTGAGGACGACCTTGCCTGCGTCGGTGAACTTAAATGCATTCGAAAGCAGGTTCATGAGAATCTGCTGCAAACGCTTATCGTCAGTCCGGATTATAGGATCCATCTCCTCGGAGGTTTCGATTAAGAACTCGAGGTACTTGTCCTGCGCCAGCTGATGGAAACTTCGTTCCAACTGCTCGGCCATATCAGCAACTGAAACGTCCGACACCTCGATGCCCATCATTCCGGATTCAATCTTCGACAGGTCGAGGATGTCGTTGATTAGCGAGAGCAGATCCGAACCCGACGAATGGATCGTTTGGGCAAACTGCACCTGCTTGTCGCTGAGGTTATCGTCGCTGTTCTCAGCCAGCTGTCGCGAAAGGATTAGCATGCTGTTGAGAGGCGTGCGCAGTTCGTGTGACATGTTGGCCAGAAACTCCGACTTGTATTTCGAAGTTAGCGCCAACTGCTCGGCTTTTTCCTCCATCTCCCAGCGAGCTTCCTCCACCTCGCGGTTCTTGTCTTCGACTTCCGCCTTCTGTCGCGCCAGCAGTTCCGCTTTCTCCTGCAGCTCTTCGTTGGTTTGCTGTAGCTCTTCCTGTTGACTCTTCAACAACTCTTCAGACTCACGCAACGATTCGGCCTGCTGCTCGAGTTGTTCGTTGGTTTTCTTCAGTTCATCCTGCTGGCTTTGCAGTTCTGCGGCCAGCGACTGCGATTGCAACAACAGGTCTTCGGTTCGCGTGTTGGCAGCGATCGTGTTGAGCACAATCCCGATGCTTTCTGTTAGCTGATCGAGGAAAGCGAGGTGGGTGTCGCTGAACGTGTTGAAGGTCGAGAGTTCGATTACTGCTTTCGCTTCACCTTCAAACAACACCGGCAGCACAACAATATTATTCGGAGGCGCTTCGCCGAGACCGGAAGTGACGTGTACGTAGTTACCGGGAACGTTCGTCACCAGAATCCGCTCGCGCTCAACCGTGCACTGGCCAACCAGGCCTTCGCCGGGATGGAATTCATTCGCCAGGTTCTTGCGTTTCTTATAAGCGTAGCCGCCGAGTAACTTCATTACCGGCTGGCCGTTGGGACTTTCGTTCACGTAGAAGACACCTTGCTGGGCATCGACGAGTGGGGCGAGTTCGGAGAGGACCATTTGCGCGACCGTCGTCATGTCGCGTTGTCCCTGAAGCATTCGCGTGAACCGGGCGAGGTTGGTCTTCAACCAATCCTGCTCCATGTTTTTCTGCGTGGTGTCTTTGAGATTTAGGATCATCTCATTGATGTTGTCCTTCAATGCGGCGACTTCGCCCTGAGCCTCGACCGTAATCGATCGCGTGAGATCGCCCTTGGTCACCGCCGTGGAAACCTCGGCGATGGCGCGCACCTGGGTCGTCAAGTTTGCAGCGAGACCGTTCACGTTATCTGTCAAATCTCTCCATGTGCCTGCTGCACCAGGAACGTTTGCTTGCCCTCCCAGTTTTCCTTCCACGCCCACTTCGCGGGCCACCGACGTAACTTGATCGGCGAAAGTTGCGAGTGTGTTGGTCATGTTGTTGATTGTGTCGGCGAGTTCAGCGATTTCGCCTTTCGCCTCCACGGTGAGTTTTCGTTGGAGGTCACCATTAGCTACCGCCGTCACGACGCGAGCAATACCGCGCACTTGATCCGTGAGATTGCTGGCCATGGAATTAACGTTGTCAGTTAAATCTTTCCAGGTGCCGGCGACACCGCGCACGTCTGCCTGGCCGCCGAGGCTTCCTTCCGTTCCCACTTCACGCGCGACGCGCGTCACTTCCGAGGCGAACGAGTTCAACTGATCCACCATCGTATTGATGGTGTTCTTCAACTCGAGGATTTCACCCTTAACGTCTACCGTGATCTTCCTGGAGAGGTCGCCGTTGGCAACCGCGGTGGTTACGTCTGCGATGTTACGAACCTGATCGGTGAGGTTACTGGCCATGGAATTCACGTTGTCAGTCAGGTCTTTCCAGGTTCCGGCCACGCCACGCACATCTGCCTGTCCGCCGAGCTTTCCTTCAGTACCGACCTCGCGCGCCACACGAGTAACCTCAGATGCAAACGAGTTCAACTGATCCACCATGGTGTTGATGGTGTTCTTGAGTTCGAGAATCTCGCCCTTCACGTCTACCGTGATCTTCTTGGAGAGGTCGCCTTTAGCCACAGCCGTAGTAACTTCGGCGATGTTACGCACCTGCCCGGTGAGGTTGCCAGCCATGAAATTCACGTTGTCGGTCAGGTCCTTCCACGTTCCCGCAACGCCCATGACCTGCGCCTGACCACCCAGCCGTCCCTCCGTTCCTACTTCGCGCGCGACACGGGTCACTTCCGAAGCGAAAGAGCTGAGCTGATCCACCATCGTGTTGATGGTGTTCTTAAGTTCGAGAATCTCGCCCTTCACGTCTACCGTGATCTTCTTGGACAAATCGCCGTTAGCCACTGCAGTTGTGACATCGGCGATGTTACGCACCTGGCTGGTAAGGTTACCGGCCATAAAGTTCACGCTATCAGTCAGGTCTTTCCAGGTTCCGGCAACGCCGCGCACATCAGCCTGACCGCCGAGTTTTCCTTCGGTGCCCACCTCGCGCGCCACGCGTGTCACTTCCGAAGCAAAGCCGTTTAGCTGATCCACCATCGTGTTGATGGTGTTCTTAAGTTCGAGAATCTCGCCCTTTACGTCTACCGTGATCTTCTTGGAAAGATCGCCGTTGGCGACTGCGGTAGTTACATCCGCGATGTTGCGCACCTGACCGGTAAGATTGCCGGCCATCAAGTTCACGCTGTCAGTTAGATCCTTCCACGTTCCGGCGACGCCCTTTACCTCAGCCTGGCCGCCGAGTTTTCCTTCAGAACCAACCTCGCGGGCCACACGCGTCACTTCCGAGGCAAAGCCGTTGAGTTGATCCACCATCGTATTAATCGTGTCTTTGAGTTCAAGGATTTCGCCTTTTACGTCGACGGTGATCTTCTTGGAAAGATCGCCATTGGCAACGGCGGTAGTAACGTCAGCGATGTTGCGTACCTGACCGGTGAGGTTGCCGGCCATGAAATTCACGTTGTCAGTCAAATCTTTCCAGGTGCCGGCGACACCGACCACTCGCGCCTGGCCGCCGAGTTTTCCTTCAGTACCGACTTCACGCGCTACGCGCGTAACTTCCGAGGCGAACGAGTTCAACTGGTCAACCATGGTGTTGATGGTGTTCTTAAGTTCGAGAATCTCGCCTTTGACGTCAACCGTGATTTTCTTTGAGAGGTCGCCGTTAGCAACAGCGGTGGTGACGTCAGCAATGTTGCGCACCTGACCGGTGAGGTTGCTGGCCATCGAATTCACGTTGTCCGTCAAATCTTCCCATGTTCCAGCCACGCCGCGTACATCTGCCTGACCGCCGAGCTTTCCCTCTGTTCCTACCTCGCGGGCGACGCGCGTCACTTCGGAGGCAAACGAGTTCAACTGATCCACCATCGTATTGATGGTGTTCTTGAGTTCGAGGATTTCTCCTTTGACGTCGACGGTGATTTTCTTTGAGAGGTCACCATTGGCCACAGCTGTGGTCACTTCGGCGATGTTACGAACCTGACTGGTCAGGTTACTGGCCATTGAGTTGACGCTGTCCGTCAAATCCTTCCAGGTTCCCGCTACACCTTTTACCTTGGCTTCACCGCCGAGTTTTCCTTCCGTTCCTACTTCGCGGGCGACGCGGGTTACTTCCGAAGCGAAAGAGCTGAGCTGATCCACCATGGAGTTAACAATCTTTACCGTGCGCAGGAACTCCCCCTTCAACGGTCGCTCATCAACCTGAAGCGCCATACGCTCTGAAAGATCGCCATTTGCCACCGCGCCGATCACGCGCGCCATTTCGCTGGTAGGACGCGCCATGTCGTCGATAAGCAAATTCGTGGAGTCGACCAGCCGCAGCCAGGAGCCCGACGCTGCCGGTACCGCGGCGCGATGGTTTATTTTTCCCTCCTTGCCAACTACGCGGCTAACTCGTTCCACTTCCTTAGCGGTTTTATCGCTCAGCTCGATGATTTCGTTGAACGTGTCAGCGATCTTTCCCGCCTCACCGGTCCACTCGCCAGGCAAGCGAACGGAGAAGTCGCCTTTTTTAAAAGCGACGAGCGCCTTTAGCAGCAACTTCGTATTTAATGGTGGGGTCGTCAGGGTTTGTGTTCGCATTGGTTCCTTCCCTAGTTGTTCAAGAATCTGGAGAGAGGTTAGTTAACACATTCCGGCCGCAAGAATGGGCAGGCAAGTCGCCGGAACAAAATGACGCGCTCAACACAGTCGGGGACCGGGGTGGTTATGTTTTTAGGGGGGGTTAGGGGGGACGCAACAACCAAATAGCATTGCTGCTGGTTGTATTTATACCTAAGCTTGCACGACCTTGTAAACCCTTGTCGATAGCTGGTGAAGGTGTTGACCGAAAACTTACGAGGTCAGCGCCAAAAGCGCGAAATGTAACAGCCTGGGGCAACGCCCAGGTCTTTAGCCGGCAACACTTCTGAGCGCTGAAGGCGCGCAATCTTTCGTAGAGGAGGATGTGTCCGGTCGAATATATCGCGCGCCGTTATTTCGCGCCTTTGACGCTGGAAATCTGATTTCGCACTCCATAACAGAGCGCCTCATTTAATCCAAACGGTCTTGATGTTTACGAACTCGCGGATGCCGAATTCACTCAACTCGCGGCCGTAGCCAGAGTTCTTTATGCCTCCAAAGGGCAGGCGGGGATCAGATGCCACCATGCCGTTGATGAAAACTGAGCCGGCTTCAAGCTCCGCAGCGAACCGCTCTTGTTCGTTGACATCGTTGGTCCAGGCGGCAGCGCCAAGCCCAAAGCTGGTCGCATTCGCGAGCCCAATAGCTTCATCAATATCCTTAACGCGAAAAAGCATGGCGACTGGCCCGAATACTTCTTCGCAGGAGGCCGGGGAGTCTAAAGGAACATTGACGAGGACTGTTGGCTCGTAAAAATTTCCCGGACGGTTGATTTGTTTGCCGCCCGTCAGGATAACTGCGCCCGTTGCAACCGAGGTCTTCACCTGTTCGTCGACATCCTTCAGGATTTGCGCTGTCGCCAGCGGCCCGATGTCAGTGCTTTCACTGAGCGGGTCACCCACCTGCAGGGCCTTCATCCCTTCAACAAACCGTCGCTCAAACTCTTCGTAAATCTCCGCGGCTACGATAAAGCGCTTCGCGGCGATGCAGGATTGGCCGTTGTTAATCGTGCGCGCTTTGACCGCGGTGGTGACCGCCTCGTTGGGGTCAGCTGTAGGCATCACGATAAACGGATCGCTGCCGCCCAGTTCGAGCACCATCTTCCTGATCTGTTTTCCCGCGATGCTAGCTACACTGCGCCCGGCGGGTTCGCTTCCTGTGAGTGTTGCCGCGACGATACGCGGGTCTTCGAGAATGCGCTGCACCGCTTCGGAGCCAACCAGCAAAGTTTGAAACGCGCCGGCTGGGAAACCAGCGCGACGAAAGATGTCCTCAATGGCCAACGCACATTGCGGCACATTCGACGAGTGCTTGAGCAGGCCTACGTTACCCGCCATCAACGCGGGCGCCGCAAAACGAAAGACTTGCCAAAACGGAAAATTCCAGGGCATCACAGCCAACACGAGCCCGAGAGGCTGAAAGCACACGTAGCTTTTGCTCGCATTCGTTTCGACGAGCTTGTCTGCCAGATGACGTTTGGCGTTTTCAGCGTAGTAACGACAAACTAACGCGCACTTTTCTGCTTCGCCAACAGCGCCTTTGATAGGCTTACCCATTTCCAACGTCATTAACCGCGCAAAGTCGTGCTTCTCCGTTTCCAGAATTTCCGCTGCGCGCATTAGCATAGACTCGCGCTCTACGAAGGTGGTGTGGCGATAGGAACGAAAAGTCTCTGCCGCAAGCTGAAGTTTTTCGTCGATTTGAGCTTCGTTGAGAGCTTCGAAAGACTTGAGAGTTTCGCCCGTAGCTGGATTAACTGACGCGATAGGCATAGTGTCACCTTGGATTAACCCTGAAAGTTTTGGTGTTTGTGGATTATAGACCACTCATCACTCCTGCAGTAGGTGCTGAAAGTTACAAAGTCTCGAAGTGAATCGCGAAAACTCCTGCCGCGGCTTGCCGCCTTCCGTGCGGAAAGGCTCTGCCTTTCCGAGACTAGGCCCTTGTTGGTTTCGTCAACGTCAACTACTCAACTAGTGGTTATTGAATTCCGAAAGAATTCTTGTATTCTGATTAAGTGATGACTAAGACGACTCGATTGGACAAGTTCGCCATCGCGACTGCGCTCCAGGACATCGCCGCGC
>JBOGOP010000061.1:0-22131 GCA_050747225.1 Pyrinomonadaceae bacterium | reverse complement strand
ACGCAGGGTTGATGTTGCCGCAAACGGAACAATTGGCCGAACGCGTTATGACGTTGCCGACCGGAACTGCTGTCGGGCCAGTAGAAATTTCGAAAATCTGTGAAATCATCAGACGGGTCGTTGCGCACAGTCCCGAAATTCACGAACGCCTTGCCAGCAGCAATTTGGAATTTCCGCGAACTGCGAAACCGCCGCCGACGGTAGCCTAATTGGGTCTTTGTAAAGCAAGCTGTTAGCTTGCGGGCGCCTCGAGTGCCATTCACCCAACGCAAAACTAACAGTTTGCGTTACAAATTAGATTTCATGACTACTTCATTGAAAAAAACAATTTCCGTGGAAGATTTCGCTGCCCAGATGGAAGCGAAGGGATGGTTTCTGTTTGAGG
Source organism: Pyrinomonadaceae bacterium (assembly GCA_050747225.1). Classification (GTDB taxonomy): domain Bacteria; phylum Acidobacteriota; class Blastocatellia; order Pyrinomonadales; family Pyrinomonadaceae; genus PSRF01. Next base: position 21,746 of record JBOGOP010000061.1, on the reverse strand, counting down.
ACGTTGTCGAGCCGGCGCTGGTCAAGGAGTTGATCGTCGACCTGGAGCAGTCGTATGAAATCAGGAGACCCATTCAGATAAAGAACGGCGTGGACGCAAACACCGAAGGAACCGCTCACCATCTTTTGGCTGACGGCAAGAGTTTCGTGGAACTTTTGAAACGCGCCTACCTTGACGAATACCTCAAATCCTATTTCGAAGGAAATTACATCCTGAACGCCTTTGGCGGAAACCTAAATCTGAAAAAGCATTTTACCTATGCGAGCAACGTCCATCGCGACGTGCGGACCTATACGCGCGAAATCAAGTTTCTGTTGAATATCATCATCATGCTCGACGACTTCACGCTCGAAAACGGCGCCACGTATCTCTTGGGCGGCTCACACCTCAAGCAGGAAAAGCCGAGCGACGAAAAATTCTTTTCCACTGCCGACCGGGCTGTCGGCAGGAATGGCAGCATAGTTTTCTGGGATTCAAACATCTGGCACGCAGCCGGTGAAAACAAAACCGATTTGCCTCGTCGTTCGTTGAGCCTGATTTATTCGAAGCCGTTTATGAAACAGCAATTTGACTATCCACGAGTAGTAGGCTACGAAAACGCGGAAGCCTTCTCGGAAGAATTCCGTCAAATCGTCGGCTACAATGCGCGCGTGCCTTCGAGTTTGGAAGAATGGTATCAGCCGCCGGAGAAAAGGTTTTACAAGAAAGACCAGGGTTAGATCATGAGCACCACCGAGAGAGATTACAACGCCGAATACAAAGACAATACTCGGAAGTATGCCTACGACTTTGACTACCTTCTGAGAGACTACATGATGCAGTCGTTCCTGCCTTTTCTCGGCAAAGGCCGGGCCCTGGAAATGGGCTGCTACATGGGCGAATTCACGAAACTTATCCGCCGGCACTTCGACGATGTCACTGTAATTGAAGCGTCTGACGAACTAATTGAACAAAGCCGCCAGCGAGTTGGCGCAGACGTAAAGTTTATCAACTCGACTTTTGAGACGGTTGATCTTGAGGAAAAATACGACTCGATTTTCCTGATGCACACACTCGAGCATCTGGACGATCCGGTGCTCGTGCTCAAGCGGGTTAACGATTGGCTGTCAGAAAATGGCCGGTTCTTTTTAGTCGTACCAAACGCCAACGCCCCTTCGCGACAAATTGCCGTTAAGATGGGGCTGGTCCCGTATAACAGCGCGGTGATTGAGTCCGAGCGTCTGCATGGCCACAGAAAAACCTATTCGCTCGACACGCTCGAACACGAAGCGCTTTTGGGCGGACTGAAAGTGATTCATCGCGGCGGCATATTTTTTAAGCCGCTCGCTGGTTCGCAGTTTGACGAAGCGCTGGCGGCAAAAGTAATTACCAAAGAATATTTGGACGGCTGCTATAAGCTGGGGATGGTTTACCCGGATTTGTGTGGGAGTGTTTTCGTGGTTTGCGAAAAAGGAAACGAGGTCAGTACCACCTCGCGGTAGCGGGTGGGTTCTTCAATTGCCGCGAGGGCGCCGCACCCTCCTCAACGAATGAAACGCATTTTGATAACCGGTGGGGCTGGATATATCGGTTCGGTACTCACCAGCAAACTGCTCACGCTCGGATTTGAACTCGTTGTCCTCGATGCCTTCTTCTATACCAATGTTGGCATAAGCGCCCTGCTTCATCATCCGTTGCTGCGAATTGTTAAGGGTGATATTCGCGATCTCGCTGCACTGAAGACAAGCCTGACGGGAGTTGACTGCGTAATTCATCTGGCGGCACTGGCCAATGACCCTTCCGCGGAACTGGACCTGAAACTCACGCGACAAATCAATCTTGATAGTTATCTGCCGCTCCTGGAAACAGCGGTGTCCGCCGGCGTACAGCGTTTTATTAATCTTTCGAGCATCGGCGTCTACGGAATTAATTACAGCAACGGAGTGACTGAAGACGATCCGGTAAATCCGCTGACGGAATATGCGCGTTGCAAGGCGATGAGTGAAGCGCTTGTGAAGCAATCCAACACGCGTGAATTTACAACCGTCAGTTTGCGCTGCGGCACAGTTTGCGGCTGGTCTCCAAGGATGCGGCTCGACCTCAGCACAAACACGTTAGCCGCTTACGCGATCTGCAACAAAAAGCTTACGGTCTGGGGCGGAGATCAGCAGCGTCCACAGATCCATCTCGAGGACGTTACGGACTTCATTATCAAATTGATTTCAGTGCCGGCCGAAAAGATTGGCGGCAGGGTCTTTAATGCGGCGGGCTACAATACAACCGTGCGAAACATAGCTGAGACGATCAAAGCAGTGATGAATGGCGAGCTGGAATTGATCAGCGGCCCGGCGCGCAGCGACGAAAGAAGTTATCGTGTCAACTCCGATAGAATTGCAAACGAACTGGGATTTAAGATGACGAGGACTATTAAAGACGCCGTGGTCGATATCGTGCGGGCCCATGAAAATGGACTCTGGAGCGATCCCGACGACGCTTTGTATCACAACATCAAGAGGATGAGATCAATGAAGGTTGCGGCGGCTATATGATTACCAGGAAGGGATTGATTTTCAGTGTTGACGGCCGCTACCCCTGGAGCCAGACTCATGCGCAGATACCCTCTCCCGACCTGCTGCCGAATGGCCGGATTCGGATCTATTACAGCACCCGCGACAGTTTGAACCGCTCGCTCACTTCGTTTATCGAAGTGAGTGCTGACAATCCGCAGAAGATTCTCTATGAGCACAACAAACCGATCCTGGAGTTCGGAAGTTTAGGATGCTTCGACGATTGCGGCGTCATGCCTTCCTCGGTAGTGACGCATGACGAAAAAAAATACCTCTACTACTGCGGCTGGAATACCAGCACCACAGTTCGTTATCGAAACTGTATCGGCCTCGCCGTGAGTGAAGATGGAGGCGCAACTTTCGAGCGGGCCTTTGCCGGACCCATCCTGGATCGCACCAAAGACGAGCCGCATTTGGTGGTTACTCCGCATGTTATTATCGAAGATGGAATCTGGAAGATGTGGTACTGCGGCGGCACCGAGTGGAAGATCGTCAATGGAGTGACCGAACCGCAGTATCTTATTAAGTATGCCGAATCGGCCGACGGCATAGACTGGCGGCGCGATAACCGGGTGCTAATTCCTTACAAGGATGAAAACGAGGCGATCGGCAGGCCGGTGGTGGTGCATGAAAGTGGCCTCTATAAAATGTGGTACAGCTACCGCAGCATAGCCGACTATCGTCATAACCGGGAGCGGAGTTATCGCATAGGCTACGCCGAATCAAAAGACAACGTGAAGTGGGAGAGAAAAGACGAACAGGTTGGAATAGAATTGGCCGACGAAGGTTGGGATTCAGAAATGATGGCTTATCCCTACATTGTCGACTACGAAGACAAGCGCTATCTGTTCTATAACGGAAACGGATTCGGACGGTCAGGCTTCGGCTATGCTGTCTTAGAGTAAATTGATTTGAGGCCGTCTCTGTGCAGTCTCTGTGTCCTCTGTGACTCTGTGGTGATTTAACCCCTAAGAACAACACAGAGGCACTTTGGACACAGAGATTTCACAGAGCAATTCTCGTTAGGCCACCGCCCCAACAATTGTCGACCATGATTGACAAACTGCAATACAAACAAAACGGCTTCGTGCTCTTGCGGGACTTCTTTGATGTAGAGGCGCTGGACGCAATCCGCTCCGAAGCCAAGCAGATTTTTCTGATCCAGATGAAGCGAAACAAGCTGATCGATTCCTTCGAGATCAGCGAGCAGGAATTTGAAACCAGGCTCTACGCTTTGTTTGAGAAAGATTTTCAGCAAATAGTCTATTGCGGCAAACAGGCGCAGCATCTCATCTCGCTCCATAACCTCGCGCTGAGCGAGAAGATAATGATGGCGCTGCGAGAGCTGGGGCTGGAGTTTCCCATCATCAATGTGCGGCCGACCATTTTTTTTAATAGCCCCCGCCTCGGGAAACGAGATGTCGACTGGCGAAAACCATTGCATCAGGACTGGAGAACAACCCAAGGCTCATTGGATTCAACGATCATCTGGGTGCCACTAATCGACATCGACAAATCGCTGGGCGCTCTGGAAATTGTTCCCGAGAGCCACAAGCTCGGCCTGCTCGATTACGAAACGAAAAGTGACTACCACACGATTGCCGAAGATCCGGAAAAGCCTTTCGAGTTTATTTCGGTTGAGGTGAAGAAAGGCGATGCGCTGTTTTTTTCCACGCTGCTGGTTCACCGCTCGGGAAACAATACTTCCGGTTCGATTCGCTGGTCCTGTCACTTCCGTTATAACAATTTGTATGAACCTACTTTTGTCGCCAGAGGATTCCCGCATTCTTACATTTATAAGCCGCAGGACGATCTGATTACTCCGGAATTCCCTTCCCGCGACGATGTTGCGACAACTTTTGAATAAGCTGAGCGTTCCCACGTCCTGATCACCAAAGCCTTATGAAAGTCAGCGTTCTGATCACTACTTACAACCAGGACGAGTTTATTGCTCAGGCTTTGGGCAGTGTCTTGATGCAGCAGGTTGATTTTCCTTTTGAAGTCGTCATTGGCGAAGATTTTTCAACCGATCGCACGCGCGACATCGTCATGGAGTTTGCCAAAAAGTATCCGGACAAAATACGTGTGCTGCTTCGCGATGAAACTGATGCTCAGCGTGATCGCGCCGCCGGTGTGGGCGGGAAAGGCAGCTTTGTGAATTGCCTTGCAGCCTGTAAAGGACAGTATATTGCGCTGCTCGATGGCGATGACTACTGGACCAGCCCTCACAAGTTGCAACGGCAAGTGGATTTTCTGGATCAGCATCCTGACTTTGCGATTTGTTTCCACCCAGCCAGGATCGTTGATGACGAAGGAACACATCAGGCAGCTGACGCTCCGGCACCGCCAGAGCCTGAGGTCCTTAGTTTTGACGATGTGCTGGTTGTGAACTCTATCCCGGCTTGCACGGCAATGTTTCGGCGGGGCCTCTTTGGTGAGATTCCGAGTTGGTTCTACGGTGTCACGCTGGGCGATTGGGCGCTGCATTTAATGAATGCGCAGCACGGCAAGATTGGCCGTCTCAATGAAGTGATGGCGGCGTATCTGAGTACACGCGGACGGGTTTTGGCCTTCACTTGGTCCCGAGCGCCAACGTATCGAAATAATTAAGGTACTCGATCACATCAGGAAAGAGGTTGACCCTAAGTTTGCCCGGCAAATCAGAACGGTCAAGGCCGGCTGGTATTATCAACTTGCCGGCATAGCTTTGCAGGAACGCCGGCGGCTCAAGGCGATGGCCTTTCTGGGACACTACATCCTGCTTACTGGCTTCAAAGGAGCGAAGCAGTTAAGGTACTTCCCTTTTAAGCGACCAGCTCAAACTCTCAAACAGCCGATTCCGACATCGAGCAATGTTGTCGGCTAAGCACTGACGGAAGCAGCGCCAGAAACTTAAAGACTTTTTGCCAGCTAATGTTTGCCCGCGCCATATTATTCTGCCGCCGAATCCTCGGACGCTTACGAAACACAATCAAGTTTCATATTCCCCGGGCGTTCCACACTCGGAAGCTTCCGGTTGAAACCAGGAGATTGATCGTTTTCCTGACGCCCGGTTACGAGTTGCGCTCCGGCGGAGTCATGGCGATCACAGCTATGTATCAGGAGACGGTCGCGTTGCGAAGTCTGCATAACGCCGAAGTCGTGTTGTGTACTGTTCCTGGTGATCCGCCTTTTCTGAAGTATGGTTGGTTCGAAAACAGCAATTACATTCTGGACCTGGAGTATGTGCTGAAACACAGCGACCACCTCGACTATTTGCTGTTGCACATTCCTGAGTACCGCGTGAATCGCGTTCTGGAGTGGCTCTCCGTTTCGGGCGAGTTGCTGCAAAACATCAAGGAGGTTCACCTTAATGTACTTCTCTTTAATGTCGATCTTATCGAGGGCCAGGATGTGAACGGCCTCGCGCGATTTGGAAAGGCGACCTGCACCACCGCGCACGAAGCCTATTCAAACTTAGCCACCCGGGAAATGGTTGGCGTGCCCACGCATAGCCTTCTGATTTGCAAAGGGGCTGAGTTTTACTCCCCCGCTGACTATCATGAGAAGGAACAACTCCTGGTTGTTTCGCCGGACGCGCATCCCTTCAAGGAGCGCGTGCTCCAGAAAATTGCGCAGGCGCTGCCCAAACTAAGAATTCAGGTTATTCAGGGCCTCTCCTACGACGAGTATGTGCGCACTATTCGCCGGGCGAAATGGGCGCTGACGTTTGGTGAAGGATTGGATGGCTTCTTCGTTGAGCCAGTGTTTAGTGGCGCAGTTTCTTTTGCTGTCTTCAATCAACGCTTCTTCACTCCACGTTTTGCGGAGCTTGAGAACGTGTATCCTTCGTGGGAAGCTCTACTGGACAGAATAGCTGAAGATATTAGAGGCTGGGACGAGCCGGTGGCTTACCGTCAACATTGGCAACAAACTTATGAGTTGGTGAGCGAGCACCTTGACACGAACCGCTTTCGCGAAAACCTTCGTTCGTTCTATCGCGAGGAGTACACCTTCGCGTAAGTTGAGACCGCTTGCTACTCGTAATCTAATTTACCCTGGGATTCAGAAGAGATGATCGTCAAGAACACAACCATCGAAGATGTTTTCGTAATTGAGCCGGAGCGCTACGAAGACGAGCGCGGTTTTTTTGCCAGAACCTGGTCGGACATTGAACTGGCGGCGCTAGGCGTCGAAACAAGATTTGTCGAAGGCAATATTTCTTTCAACAAGACGCGCGGAACGCTTCGCGGCATGCATTACCAGGCCGAGCCGCACGGGCAGGCAAAGCTGGTGCGTTGTACGCGCGGTGCGGTATACGATGTGGCAGTTGACCTGCGGCCAGGTTCGCCTACGTTCAAAAAATGGGTAGGCGTCGAATTGTCGGCTGAGAATCGTTCGATGTTGTACGTCCCCGGCGACTTCGGACACGGCTACCTGACTCTGGAAGACGATACCGAAGTTTATTACCAGGTGACATCGGCCTACGCGCCGGAAAGCTCCCGCGGGTTCCGCTGGGACGATCCGGCGTTCCAGGTTAAGTGGCCGGAGGTGGGCGCGTTAACAATCAACCAAAGAGACCTGGAGTATCCGGACTTCCGACTATGAAAAAAATCCTAATCACAGGCATCACCGGACAGGATGGCAGCTACCTGGCTGAGCAGTTACTCGGTTTCGGCTATGAAGTGCATGGGCTCGTCCGGCGCGTCGCGCTCGAAGACCCAACGCGTCGCTTTACGCGGCTCGAACATTTACTCGAACGCGTAAAGCTGCACCCGGCTAGTCTCGAAAGTTATCCCTCGATTTTTCACGTGCTGAGCAAACACGAATTTGACGAGTGTTACCACCTGGCGGCGCAGAGCTTTGTCGCTGAGTCGTTCGCCGACGGGTTCTCCACGATGAACACCAACATCAACGGCACCCACTACATGCTGGCAGCCCTGCGCGAGTTGCAGCCGAAGTGCAGATTTTATTTTGCCGGCTCTTCTGAAATGTTTGGCAAGGTCCGTGAGACACCGCAGAACGAGGAAACGTCATTTCATCCGCGCTCGCCCTACGGCATCAGCAAAGTCGCCGGCTTTGATCTTACGCGCAACTACCGCGAAGCCTATGGCATGTATTGCGTCAGCGGCATTCTTTTTAATCACGAGTCGCCGCGCCGCGGTTATGAATTCGTGACGCGAAAAATTACTTCGACTGTGGCGCGCATCAAGCTGGGACTCGCGACAGAGTTGCGCCTCGGCAATCTAGAAGCTAAACGCGATTGGGGCCACGCCGCGGATTACGTGCGCGCAATGTATCTGATGCTGCAACAGCCTGAGGCCGACGACTACGTCATAGCCACCGGCGAAACGCATACGGTGCGCGAGTTTTGTGAACGAGCCTTCGGCAAAGCGGGGCTCGACTACCAGGACTATGTGAAAACAGACGAACAGTTTTATCGCCCAGCGGAAGTCGACCTGTTAATAGGCGACGCCGCAAAGGCGCGACGCGTGCTTGGTTGGAAGCAGAGCCGTACGTTTCAGCAACTGGTGGACGAGATGGTTGCAGCCGATCTGGAAGCAGCCAGCCGCGCGGCGGACCACCAGATGGGAGCGCGAGCGTCTCGCCCGCAATGAGCGGTCAGGATCGAGAAGCCCAAGTGATTTGCTGGGAGCGCGGGCGTCCCGCCCGCAATGAGCGCCGCAGGCGCGAAGAGGATCCTTAGAATTCACTTAAGATGACCCACAGCATTCTTCGCGCGTCGCGCTCAATTGCGGGCGGGACGCCCGCGCTCCCAGCAACAAGCGAAAGTATTACACCCATGAAGATTTCGGTGGCGATGTGCACATACAACGGCGCGCGTTATTTGCGCGAGCAACTGGAAAGCATCGCTGTGCAAACACACCCGCCGCATGAGCTGATCGTTGTTGACGACGGCTCTAACGATGAGTCGGTAACGATCGTCGAGAGTTTTGCGGAGTCCGTTCCGTTCCCCGTTGACGTTCACGTGAACGCTGCCAACCTCGGCTCGACGAAGAGTTTTGAACGTGCCATCAGTTCGTGTGCCGGAGACCTTATCGCGCTTTGCGATCAGGATGACGTCTGGCTGGCGGACAAGCTCGCTCGCTTTGCTGTCGAGTTTGCGCGTGCGCCCGAAGTCGGGCTGGTATTCAGCGACGCTGAGGTAGTTGATGAAGATCTAAGCCCGGCAGGCTACACGCTTTGGGAGAAACTAAAGTTTGGGCGCGAAGAGCGCGAGCGATTGCAACACGGTAAAGGCTTCGACTCGCTGCTCCAGGGCGCGACAGTCACCGGCGCAACAGCCGCCTTTCGTACCTGCTTCAACTCGCTGGTGTTGCCGATTCCTGCCGAGCTTCCGTTAATACATGACGCGTGGATTGCTGTGTTGGTGGCGGCGGTGTCTAGGGTCCTTCCGATTCCTGAACGACTTGTAAAATATCGCCGCCACGCGAGCCAGCAGGTCGGCGCTTTGGAGCGCCAGGGCCCAAGTTCGGGTTCTGTGCACCAGGCGCTGGAACGCGAGAACCCCTACGCGGAAATGCTGGCCATCGCGCGGGCAGTTCTGGGCCGACTCAGGGAGAGACAAGCACAGTTTGACAGCAGCAACGTTCTCGCCGGACTTGAAGCAAAGATTGCTCATGTCAGCGCTCGCTCCGGGCTGCCAAACGGAAGGCTGCCTCGCGCCCCGGTCGTGTTCCGCGAGCTCGTGACCGGACGCTATCATCGCTATTCAAGCGGCTTCAGTAGTGCCGCTAAAGACTTGCTAAGACATGACTAAAACCAGCAGCAACAGCGCGGACTTGCCGCTCAAAGCGCTTCTTCGCAGGGCCCGTGCTTCATTCGAGTATCGCACGGGAATAACTATCGGCAGGCGCGATCCACTGGCTCCTCCCGCCTGGCTTCACGGCGTTGGAGACAGCGACTTTGTAGAAAGCGGCGAAGAATTTTTTCGTTACTTCATTGACCTCGCCGCGCTCAGGCCAGATGAGCAAGTGCTGGACATCGGCTGCGGCACGGGACGCATGGCTCGACCGCTCACAAAATATTTGACCAGCGGCAGCTACGACGGTATCGACATCGTTGCTCCTTCAATCGAGTGGTGCGAACAGACCTATGGGCCCCGCTTTCCAAACTTCCATTTTCATTTTTCCGATATCTATAACAAGGCTTATAACCCCGCTGGAAAACATCTGGCTGCCGAATATCGTTTTCCTTTCGCGGCTGCGTCTTTTGATTTCATCTTTCTCACCTCCGTCTTCACTCACATGCTGCCGGCGGATCTGGAAAACTACCTCAGCGAGATAACGCGCGTGCTGAAGCCAGGCGGCCGTTGCCTCATAACTTACTTCCTATTGAACGAAGACTCCTTACAACTGATCGAAAAGCAGGTCAGCAGCATCGATTTCAAAAACGACTTCCAGGGCTGCCGGGTAAAAGACGTAGATGTTCCTGAAGCTGCCGTCGCTTATGAAGAACAGGAAATTTTGCGATTGTATGAGAAACACAAATTGAATATTGCGCCGGCCATTCGCTACGGAAGCTGGAGTGGCCGCGAAGACGGTTTGAGTTTTCAGGACATGATTGTGGCTATTAGGCGGCCCTAATTCCCTCTCCGCAGGCGGAGAGTGGTTGACAGACGAATCCCATAGTGCGCATAGACCTATCAATCATCATGATCAACTGGAACGGCGGCGAGTTGTTGCGCCGTTCGATCGAGAGTGTTATCGCCTCTCCGCCATCAGTTGAATATGAAATCGTCGTCGTCGACAACAACTCCAGCGACGATAGTCTTGCCTTGTTGCGCGGCAGCGAGTTAGTCCGCAGCCTTAGTGGGCGCGACCGGTTAAGGATTTTTGAGAACCTGGAGAACCGCGGCTTTGGCCAGGCGAACAATCAGGCATTTGCTCTAACCGATTCGCCATTCCTCTTTCTATTAAACCCGGATACTGGAGTTACACCAGGCAGCATCGATCGCCTGCTTGCAACGCTCGAGTCAGACGCGCGCATGGGCGCGGTCGGGCCGCGAATGTTGAACGCCGATGGTTCATTGCAAATAAGCGTCTGGCGCAACCCGCCGGCAGCCTGGGAAATTCTGCTGTCGCAACTGAAACTCTACGCGCTCCTGCCGCGGCGCTTTCGCGGTGAGTTACTGCTTGGCGGTCATTGGGATCACAATCGGGAGAGGCGCGTGCCGATGCTAAGCGGCGCAGCGATACTGGTGCGTCGTCAGGTCATCGAGGAGGTTGGCGGTTTCGATGAGCAGTTTCACATGTATGGCGAAGACAACGAGTGGTGCCTGCGAATCGCGCGCGGTGGCTGGCAACTCGTCTTCCAGCCAGCTGCCGTGATACTTCACCACGGCGCCCAAAGCTCCCTGCAACGTTGGAACAATCTGGAAAAAATGCGAGTGCAACTGGAAGCCGGATATTTTTTCCAGCAGCAGGCGCTGCCGCGACGACGATTGATAGCCAACCAACTCGCGAACTACGTTACCGCCTCTGGCCAATACTTCTCACGGCGAATGCGCGGTGTCGACGCTCCTGAACTAAAACACGCGCGCGACATCCATTGGACGCACTTCAAGCAGGCACTGTTAGGGCGGTAAAAGTGAAACGCGATCCACGAAATTACACGAACTAACACGAATCGCCGCTCGTGCGTTTTGGAAAAAAGTGTTTCTGCCAGTCCGCGATAGTGGACGACTGAAAATAGCCCAGCACCTAAGTGCTGGGAAAATTGAATCTGGAAATTCTTAATCCGTGCAGCGGACGACTGATAAAGACGAGTTCGCAGCGCCAAAGGGGCGTTGCCCCAGGCTTTCACATTCCGCGCCTTTGGCGCTGCGGCTACGAGCTCAGCAGCAACTGCAAATTCTTCTTTAAGTCTTCCTCGTCAACCAAAAGATTCGCGATGTGGGAGTCGGCGGAGTCGCCCGATTCGCAGGTTTGATAGAAGTACTTCAGGTTGAGGGCAGAGGCCAGCGTGAAATAGCAATTGCTGATCGCGTCTCGTTGCAGACGCAACTCCAGGACAGACGAAGCCTCCTGCATAAAGAGCATATTTGTCAGCCCGGCGCCGTGATTGGAAACCAGGTAGCGAGCACGCGAACAAATCTCCACTTGCCTGGAAAAGGGCAAGTCTTCCGCGTAGATAGTTTCAAATCCAAACTGGGCCAGGACTTTGCCGACCGTCTCTTCATTTAGAATTCTTCGCTTGGGCGCTCGCTCGCGGCTGATGTAGATGCGTTCGCCGTTCCGGCCTTCGCGAGCGCCATAATTCCGCAGCAAGAGTCTGCGCACGCCGCGAATAATTTCTTCGTTGTAGTGACCCGATGGCGCCACGTGTGTCGGCATCGAGAGCTTGCGACAAAACAAAACTTCATTCCGCCCGATGTGCTCGACAGTCTTTACGTTAAAGCATTTCAGCGAAGCCTGGACGAAATCTCGTGATTCGTAGTCCCAGGGAAGCAGCAGGACGAAACCTTCCAGTCGCTCGCGCATCACATAGAGCCTGCTGAGCACGTCGGTCAGCCAGTGGAAGTAGCCTTTGCTCCAATCGTCGACTATCCAAAGCGCGTCGTGTTCAACTCTACGCGAATGCCGGCGCGCGTAATTGTCAACGAAAAATTTGATGAAACTCCGGCGCTTCCATTGCTCGCGGTTGGCTGGGAACGCAAACGATTCGGGCAATATGTTAAGGCCCTTGAACAGAAATCCGTCGGAGCTAACGCGAACGTCATGCAAGCGTAGCAACCTGGTGGGGGGAATTACCCGCTCCAACTCGTCGTTAAATAGTCCCCGGTTGTCTTCGCTAAAATTGACCGGCAGTCTTCGTCGCGAAATACTTTCGGGAGATAGCAATGCCGCGTCGTCTGGTGCTGAGGTGTTCACTTGATTTTGGAGTGCGCCGGCAGAGCGAAGCGACGACGGCGCTTTTGATCACGGGCTTGTAAAGACAGTTAATAATCCAAAGCGGTGTCTCCCGACTCGTCGGGATTGCCACCGCACTCCACACTTACGAATGACCCTAGACCTCGATTGTTGAAAACATTGCCACAGTTTTCCCGAGGCAGCAAGAGGCCGTTATACTCCCTACTGGTGTAGTTTGAGCCGGGGCGATTGCGTTAGACTCAGCCCGTTGTCTGGCAAACTGCAACCAGCACCTTATACTGTAGCCCGTTGCAATGAGATCGTAGTTCACGTCTGACTCTTTACGAACCCAGGCGGTCGGCTCCGAAAAGTATGGCCCTTCAATCAACACTCATACGCAAAACCGCAAAGCGCAGTGTCCAGCGGGCACTGCATCTCTTTGGACTCGATGTTAAGTGGTACATACCACAACCTGCGCATACGATGCCGACGCTCCTGGGCCTCTACCAGGTGGACACGGTGTTCGACATCGGCGCTAACGCCGGCATGTCGGGCCAGTACTTTCGCAACCTCGGATTCAATGGAAAGATCGTTTCCTTCGAGCCGGTAGATCTTTACTACCGCCGGCTTCAGCAAGCGTCCGCGCAAGATCCGCTTTGGTTGTGTGAGAAGCTTGCTATTGGTGACGAGAATTGCGAACAGGACATTAATGTGGCCGGCGGATCGGGCGGCGCCAGTTCTTTTCTGCCGACGGTGGGCCACATCGAAGAAAACGAACCCGATCTCGCGGTGATCGGGCAAGAGCGAGTAAAGGTCGAGACGCTACAGTCTGTGATGAACCGGCACTATCCCGAAGGCGACAGGCTCTTCCTGAAGATAGACGCGCAAGGTTATGAGCGCAAAATACTGGGGAGCAGCCAGCGAGAACTTGATCGAGTCGTCGGCATGAGAATCGAAGTTTCCCTGGTGCGAAGCTATGAGGACGAGCCGCTCATGTATGAGATGTTGCCGTTCATCTACAATTTGGGGTTCAAACTTTGCGGGATCGAGGAAGCGTGGTCAAATCAGACAACGCAGGAAGTTTTTCAAGTCGACGCGATGTTGATGCGGACTGACCGGGCGATAAAACTCTAAGAGCCTCTGAACAAATCAGCGACAACTCCTTGGAGGGCGGCGACCTGTCGCCGCTTTCACCGGTCGCGACCTGTCGCGGCCGCGGTTAGCTTGAAGCGATCGCCAGAATAGGGCGTCAAGCCGCCCGGGGCCAAAGCGGTGACAGGCCACCGCACTCCAAAGAGTCGCCTCTAGCTAACGTGGTCCAAACATGCACTATCACCTGATTGGAATCTGCGGGACCGCGATGGCCGCGCTGGCGGGAATGCTGCAAGCACGCGGGCATCACGTCACCGGTTCGGATGAAAATGTTTACCCACCCATGTCTACCATGCTGGCGTCGCTGGGAATTGAATTAAACCAGGGTTACCGAGCGGAACATCTCGAGCCGGCGCCGGATTGTGTGATAGTCGGCAACGCCATCCCGCGCGGCAATCCGGAGGTCGAGGTGACGCTCGATCGCAAACTGCTTTATCGATCGCAGGCCGAAGTCGTCAAGGAAGAATTCATTCGCGGCCGCCGCTCGCTGGTTGTCGCCGGCACGCACGGCAAGACGACCACCACCAGCATCGCCGCCTGGGTGATTGATCAGGGCGGCCTGGATCCTACTTTCCTGATTGGCGGCGTCGCGCAAAACTTCGGCGTGAGTTTTCGCGTAACTCCGAGCGACTACTTCATCATTGAAGGCGACGAATACGACACGGCATATTTCGACAAGGGTCCGAAGTTTATGCACTACCTGCCGGAGATCGGGATCGTCAATAACATCGAGTTTGACCATGCGGATATCTACAACGATCTGGCGGCGGTCAAGCTCGCCTTTCGCAGGTTCATGAATCTTGTGCCCGGTAACGGCAAACTAATTGTGGGTTGGGACAGCCTTGAGGTTCGAGAGGTTGTCAATTCATTAGGCAGCAGGCTTTTCACGCAACTCGAAACGTTCGGCACGAGCGAAGACGCGAAGTGGCGTCTAAGCGAAATGGATTTTTCGGGCGCGCTGAGCAAGTTTAGCGTCACTCGCGAAGGAAAGCCCTGGGGTAAGTTTGAAACGCCGCTAATTGGCGACTTCAATCTGTTGAACTGTCTCGCCGTAATCATCGCCGCCGACACCTGGGGACTAAGCCGCGACGTTATTGCCGCCGCGTTACGAACGTTCAAAAACGTGCGCCGGCGTGTTGAAATTCGCGGTGAGGAACGCGGCGTTGTTGTGATCGACGACTTCGCGCACCATCCAACCGCTGTTCGAGAAACACTGCGGGGTTTGCGGAATCGTTATCAGAAGCGGCGTTTGATCGCTGTGTTTGAACCGCGCTCGTGGTCGTCACGTTTGGCAGTGTTTCAGGACGACTATGCCAACGCTTTCGCGGCGGCAGACTATGTGGTAATTGCTAACGTCTTCGATAGTCAGAAAGTTTTGGAGAAAGGAAAGTCGCTCGACACCCGCAAATTGATCGAGGACGTTTCAAAGGGAGGCAAGCCCGCGTTCGCTCTTTCTGACTGCGATGTGATCATCGATCACCTGCTACCCCAACTACAGGAAGGCGACGTGGTCGCGATCATGTCCAACGGCGGCTTTGGTGGGATCCATGACAAGCTGCTGGAGAAACTGAGAGAACAATAACAGTAGGCAGTAGGCAGAAGGAAAAACGGCTTGCGCAGGACACCTGGAATGCTCAACTGCATTTTTGTTTCGCGACTAACTCCAGGCTTTTTTTCGCGGTCAAGGTGCTATGCTATCTTGTAGGGAAAAGGTAATTAACGATCATCATCACACCGCAGTGGTCGCGGCAACGTCAAAATAATCTAAAGTCATTCGTCGTAATTTATCAGATGGATAATCACGTTTCTCAATTCTCCGACTTTCTCAAGCACGAGGCTGCCACCATTGAGTGTGCCGCGCGGCGTTTGCAGTCCACGCAAGTGGCGCGGGCTATCAAGCTGCTAGTCGACTGCCAGGGCAAGGTAATACTAAGCGGCATCGGCAAGTCCGGCTTCATAGCCCGTAAAGTGGCAGCGACCTTAACGAGCACAGGAACGCGAGCTGTTTTTCTGCATCCTTCGGACGCTCTTCACGGTGACCTGGGCATCGTGGACGTGTCAGACGTGGTTGTCCTTTTGAGCAACAGCGGTGAAACCGATGAAATGCTCGTAATGCTGCCGTATCTCAAGCATCGTGCCGTACCGCTGATCGCCATCGTCGGCAACGTTACTTCGACCATCGCCCGCAATGCCGACGCGGTATTGGACGCGTCCGTCGATAAAGAGACCTGTCCGTTCGATCTGGCGCCTACGGCGAGTACCACAGTTGCGCTGGCCATCGGAGATGCGCTGGCCCTTACCGTGATGCAGATTAAGGGGCTGACGCCGGAAGACTTCGCGCTTAACCACCCGGCCGGACGGCTCGGCAAACGATTGTCGCTAAAAGTCGCAGACCTAATGCGCGCCGACGCGGACAATCCTACGGTCTCGCCCCTGGCGTCCTGGCTCGAAGTAGTCTCTGCGATCTCGCGTGGAGGGTTGGGAGCTGTCAACGTTGTCAACGATGAGAGCGTCCTGGCGGGAATCATTACGGACGGCGACCTCAGGCGCGCTATTCAAAAGAGCAACCCGGCTGAGCTCGCCGCCTTGAATGCAGAAGCATTCATGACGCGCGATCCGGTTACGGTCAGACCAGACGAACTCGCTTACACCGCGCTTCAGTTAATGGAGAACCGACCTTCACAGATCTCCGTGCTGCCGGTCGTCGACGACCGACGGCGCTCGGTCGGTTTGCTCCGACTTCATGACCTGGTGCGCAGCGGTCTCTAAATCCGATTTCTCCTAAACTTGAATTTCGTCTCTGCGAAAGAAAAGGCAGAAGGCAGATAATACGACGACGATTGGCCTCGTGTTTTCTGCCTTCTGCCTTCTGCCTTTTGCTTACTGCTTGCTGCTTCCCGCCTTCCGCTCTCGCCCGCTTTCTACTACCTCAAGTTCTGGCCGCGCAACCAACAGCGGCTTGGAAAAGTCCTTGAGATCCTCAAGTTTCCCTGGTGCAACTTCCACTCGCGACGTGAGCACGCGACGAATTCGCTGCGGCAGGAATTTAGCGGCAATCAAAGCCGCAGCGCCAACCAGTTCTACAACATCGCCACCGCCACTCCAATGCTCGCGGACAACTTTCGGATCGGTTCGCTCCATCAGGCGCAACAGCGTCAGCGCAACCAAATACGCGTCGTCGACCTGCCCGACAAATGGGATCATGTCTGGTATCAGGTCGAAAGGAATAATTGCATACACGATAGCGCCTGCCACCAGCGCCCGATCAACTGTCGGCACGCGCGGGTCCGCCAGTAGTCGCACACACAACAAAAGCATATTCGGAATGAATAGCAGTAGGTTCTTTAATCGCCGGTTAATTTGCAACGCCATTCTCTTTTGCACTCCAGTGTTTTGACACTCCAGCCTTTTGCGAGCCAGGTTAGCGAATTTTCTTTGCGGGCATGTTGCGCCCATTCTGATGAAGAATCAACTGCGTAACTACACCCTGTTCGGTCTTAACAAAGGTTACCTGGGCATCCACAACCTTGAGAAAGAATTCGGTTGCCGAGGTGGGATACAGCTCGGCTTTTGGCTGGCCCGTCGGCGCACCCATCAGCTTTCCATCCTCGACTGTGATGGTAATGATGAAGTTCGGAGCCAGCTCATAATCCCCCACATAAGACTCGTAGAGGTTGCTGTCTACGACCGTCTCTTTTTGAGTGCCGGTTAATGACGCCAACACCGTGGTGGCGCCAGTGTTCTTAGGATCCAGCTCGAGCGACTTCTTGTAGTTCGTGATTGCCAGTTCCTTATCCCCATTGGCCAGGTAGGCCTCACCGAGGCTGTCGTAGGTATTCGAGGCTTGTGCGTAAGCTTCGACGTTGAGCTTGAAGATTTCAATCGCCTCCGCAATTTTTTTCATCTGTAGCAATTGATAACCAAGCGTGTTCAGCTCCGCTTCACGAAAATCGTATTCGCTGGTTCGCGTGGCCTTCAACTCACGATACCGTTTGATTGCGGCCGCGACGTCCTTCGTCGCAATTGGGCGCAGTGTTTCTGCAATTGATTGTTTTGGAGATTCGTACGGTTGACCGTAAAGAATGTTGGTAATCGCCAGGGATATGCCATCGAGATAACGTCCTTGTGAGGTGTTGTCCAAGAGCACTATCAGTCGGTTGTCACCCACCAACCGAACAATAGTCGTACTAAACCCGTTAATGCCGCCGTTGTGTTCAATAATCGGAACCGTGAGCTTGTTTGGGCCCAAACTGGCCTTCCTAATGCCAACCCCGTAACCGTAGTTCTCAAGGTTGGGCTTGAACATCAATTCCCTGGATGCGGCTGAAAGTATTTTCTCTCCATATAAAGCCTGGTCCCAAAGAAACAAATCTTCGATGGTTGAATAGATCGAGCCTGCCGCGTACGGGATCGACATATCGAGATAGGGCGCGTTCTCGTACCCGTTCGGCGTCCTGACGTAACCTGCCGCACGCTTACTGAGAACTGTGCCGTAATGATCATAGCCGGTGTTTTTCATTCCGACGGGATCAAGAATATTTTCCTTCAAGACTTGTTCATACGTTTTTCCGGTGACCTTTTCGATGATATCTCCCAGGAGAAAGTAACCCGAGTTGCTGTAGTTGAACTTGGCCCCCGGTTCAAACTCAAGATCGCCGCTCGCATACTGCTTGACGAAGTCGTCGACTTTGAAAGGATTGCGACTGACATTTGCAAAGAATCCGGGTTGCGCAGTGTAGTTTGGAACACCAGAGGTGTGGCTCAGCAAGTGATGAATGGTCATCCGGGCGCCCGTGTCCTTGCGATAATCCGGCAAGTAGTCTGACACCTTCCCATCCAGTTTGATCTTTCCCTGCTCTACCAACTGAAGTACCAATGTAGCCGTGAATTGCTTGGTGATCGATCCGAGTCTGAACTTGGTATCCGGCTCGTTTGGAATATTCCACTCCATATTCGCCAAACCGAAACCTTTTCTGTAGATTACCTTCCCATTGTCGGCCACCAGCACCGATCCATTAAACTGCTGATACTTGTGATACTGAGACATTAGTTCATCGATCTGCCGGGCTCTATCCTGCGCAAAGGCAGAGATCTGAAAAGTAAGAATGCTGAGCAGGCCGAGCGCAACGTACAGCTTCTTTGAAAATCTGGTTGCATCTCTCATTCTGGAAGTTCTCCTTTGATAAGCAGTTTAGGAAAGGTTCTGTCAGAAAACCAGCGATTTGGAAAATATCGGTCGTGATTAGTTTGTCGACCTATTATTTGTCAGATTATGCATACGTATTAATATTCAAACTTGTTCTCCTTTCGCGGCTCGGTTAGACTCCGCT
This sequence comes from Pyrinomonadaceae bacterium, assembly GCA_050747225.1. GTDB lineage: Bacteria > Acidobacteriota > Blastocatellia > Pyrinomonadales > Pyrinomonadaceae > PSRF01. Next base: position 2,867 of record JBOGOP010000061.1, on the reverse strand, counting down.
CACGAAAAAAGGTTCTGTCCGGATCGACCACGCACATCGCTGCCATGTCCATACTCGAAAGAATTCGACAGCGCGCCGCCGCCAAGCCTCAACATATCGTCCTGCCCGAGGGAAACGATCCACGCACGGTGATTGCCGCCGCGATTTGCGCGCGAAATCGGATGGCCCGCATTACCTTACTTGGAGATGAGGCAACGATTCGCGAGACCGCACAGCGTGAGGGCGCTGACCTCGGCGGCGTTGAAGTCATAGATCACCGTCGCGCGTCTGATTTCGAAAAAATGGCCTCGCTCTTTCACGAGATGCGCCGCGCTAAAGGATTGATGGCCGACGAAGCACGCACTCTAATGACCGATCCGCTTTACTACGGCAACCTGATGGTGCGACTCGGAAAAGCCGATGGCTCGGTGGCTGGTGCAACCAACACTACATCGCATACGGTGCGTGCGGCCCTCCACTGCATCGGCGTTCGCTCCGGATTCAAACTTGTCTCGAGTTTTTTTCTAATGGCGCTGCCCAACGCCGGCTACGGACACGACGGCGCCTTGATCTTCGCAGATTGCGGCGTAGTTATTGAACCATCGGCGGCGGAGCTGGCAGAGATAGCGATCGCCTCGGCAGATTCGTGTCGCGCACTATTGGGTGCAACACCCCGCGTGGCGATGCTGTCGTTTTCAACCAAGGGAAGCGCCAAACACAAACTTGTAGATAAGGTGGTTGAAGCCACCAGGACCGTGAAAGCGAGGGCGCCGCAACTCGAGGTTGATGGCGAACTGCAGGCTGATGCAGCGCTGGTGCCCGCGATTGCACAATCGAAAGCTCCGGGATCAACTGTGGCCGGCCAGGCAAACGTTTTGATCTTCCCCGATCTTCAGTCAGGCAATCTCGCCTACAAACTTACTGAACGATTAGCCGGCGCGACCGCGATTGGCCCGATTCTTCAGGGCCTCGACAAGCCGGCCAATGATCTCTCACGCGGCTGCAAGGCTGAAGATATTGTCGATGCGGTTGCTATCACCGCGGTGCAGTCTCAAGCCCGACAGGCAGTCGGCTAAGGGAGAAGCACCGGACAGTTCTGGGCTTCAGCTTTAACTTGCGAATTCCTTCTGCAATTTGGACGGTGTAACCTAAACTAATTCAAAGTAAGGCAACTCGAAGCGGGCTCGGTTTGCATCCAACCCGGCGAAAACCCAACTCCGAGAGGTAGGCCAACTATTTTGCTTAGTCGTTATCTGTGCGTTCTCCTGTTTATTCTGACGCTGGCAACCACCGGCCTTGGGCAAGATCAGCAAAAAGCGTCACGACCGCTTCCCTCCCCCACACCTAATGAGGACGATCGGGTAACAGTTTTTACGGAAGAAGTGCGCTTGCCTGTCATAGCTGTGGATCAGTTTGGTCACTACGATCCTTCAGTCGTGCCTGACGACATTCTCGTGCTCGAGGATGGCGTGGCTCAACAAATAAAAAGCGTTCGTCGAATTCCTGCCAACGTAATCCTGGTCCTGGATACCGGTGGCGAACTGAGCGGCCTTGGCGGAATTTCGAAGCGAACGAATCTGACACGCGATGTTGCCCTCGAACTCCTGGGCCGGCTGCGCGAAGACATCTGGGTGGAAGTCATGCAGTTTAATAACTCAGTTGATCTACTTCAGACGTGGACACGCGATCGTGCCGCCACGGTCAAAGTCTTGAAGACGAAAGTTTCGTCAGGGAAGCGCGCACGTTTCGCCGATGCGGTCGCAGCCGCCGCGCAACAATTGAAGGATCTACCGGAGGGCAGCCGGCATGTGGTTTTCATTACTGATGGAGTCGACACTCCGGGTGGGAAAATTGATCGCGGGCAGGCAATAAGACAATTGGCGTCGGCCAGGGCCACCGTTCACGTAATTAGCTACACAGAATTCGTTCGCCAAAAAGATCCCAAGAACAACCCAAAACTCGAAACTGGACAGCTTCCTACAAATCACGATCCGATTACTACTATGGATCCTACGCTGCCGCCGGGCACAACGCGTAGTCCAACATATGGGGTAACAATCAGATTCGATCCGGCCATGCGTCGTCAGCGTAAAGGATACGAGGATGCAGTCAAGACCAGTCAACAGATTCTCACTGACATCGCCCAGGAAACCGGCGGACAAATCTTCCTGCCGAAAACGAGCGAAGAAATGATTGCACAAGCGCGGGATGCCGCACGCGAGGTTGGCGCGGAATACGTGGTTACTTATCGACCCAAACGACCACTCTCATCTGCTAAGAAAGGCGAATATCGGCGAATTGACGTAGCTTCGCGACGGGTTGGTTTGAGTTTGCGTTCCAGACAGGGTTATGTAGTGCCCTCACAACCCTAAAGGAAAAGCCCTACCGTGTGGCAGGGCTCTTTCAACTCGTAGTAATCAAAAACCTTTTAACTGACGACGGCCTCCAACTGCGACTCAAGCACCATCTCAACCATGCGGCGCACCTCGAGTGCCTCTTCCTTCTTCATCAATGACTGGTCGTGAAGCTCTCGCCAATCTTCTGGCGGTACGCGGTGAAATGCCTCAACGACTTTTGGGTCAAACTGTTTTCCAGCCCACTCATCAAGTTCCTGCGCTGCCGCTTGATAAGGTTTGCCTTTGCGATAAACGCGATCACTCGTGATCGCGTCGAAGGCATCGGCTACCGAAAATATCCGAGCACAGATATCAATATCGTCGGCCGACAATCCCAGCGGATAACCAGAACCATCCCATTTCTCGTGATGCTGCGCAACTACTCGGGCCGCGCCTTCGAGGAATTTGATGCCGCGTAGAATCTGCTGTCCGTGCACCGGATGTTCGCGCATGAGAACCCATTCTTCCGAAGTTAGTTTAGCAGGCTTGCGC
>JBOGOP010000060.1:0-22320 GCA_050747225.1 Pyrinomonadaceae bacterium | reverse complement strand
TAGGTGCGGCGCGTCTTGTAAGGTCGATCGGTGGTCATCGCGTCAAACGAATCAGCGAGCGTGACAATCTTTGCGCCGAGCGGAATCTGCGTATCAGTCAGGCCGTCAGGATAACCGCGACCATCCATCCGTTCGTGGTGATACTTCGCCATCAGCGGAATGTCTGCATAGGGATGATGAATCGGCGACAGGATATCAAAGCCGGCGCTGGGGTGGCGGTTTAGTTCGCTCGACTGCTTGGCATCAATTCGGTAAGGAGCGTTGATGATGTCCCGCTCGACCACAAGCTTGCCGACGTCGTGCAGGTAACCGGCGATAGCCATTCCCTCGACTTCTTCTTCGCTCCAACCCATCTCGCGCGAGATAATCTCACTGTATTTCCCCACGCGCTCGGAATGTCCCTGCGTGTACTTGTCCTTGATGTCGATGGCGGCTGCGAAGGCCCGCACCGTGTCGCGATAGATGGCGCGCAGATCGAAATAGAGTCTGCGATTATCTTCCGACTGTTGCTTCACCTCCGACAATAAGCGGTGCGTGTGAATGCCGACGCCGATGTGGCGCACCATCGCCTGCACAACTTCCAGGTCATTGGGTGTAAACGGCTCGCCACTGGCCTTGCCGCCGAGTACGACCAGACCCGTCAGTTTTCCATGTACAACCATCGGAACGATTAGTTCGACTTCCTGCGTGAGGAGGCCACGCAGACACTGGTAGCCTGTTTTTCCTGGGTCCGTCAACAAGGCGTCTTTAGCGACAATGAGCACGCCTTCAGTAGAATTGGCGAGCGTCTCCTTCGTTTCGTCATCGATGAGGAACTCGACGCCGTAGTCGGAACTCAAGCCCCTGGTTGCAAGGCAGTTGGTCCTTTCCAGATGCGCAGGAATCTCGAGGACCGCGCCGCGACGTATTGCCAGCGTGCCAAGTAACAAGTGCAGCGAGGTGCGCACCATCTCCATGAAATCGCCGCTGTCAGCGATCTCCTGACCAAGGTCGGCCAGCGCGCCGAAGGAGTGGATAAGTTTCTGTGTGTTCGATTCCATTCTGAAAAAGCATTATAGCCGGAGAGATCGGGAATGTCTTTGGTCTTGGGCCTTTGGTCTTTGGGTTTGGGTTCTTTGAACTTTGAGCTTTTGTTTGCTTGCTAACGGTGCCAGTCTAAAGAGCAAAGTACAAAGTTCAAAGTCCAAAGACCGAAGGCCCAAGACCAGCTGATGCCTCTAGTGACCAATTGCCTGTGTTTGCGTCGGTGGAGTGGAAAGACTGGAGAGAGCTTCCTGTTCATTCGCGGCGAGCACGACGTGGCGCGTTAGTCCCAACATCTCGAAGAGCTGGACCGTCTCGCTGTTTACGTCTGAGAACACCACCAGCGCGCCGTCTTTCTCCGCAATGTCGATGATGCCGAGCAGGATTGAGATGCCGATGCTATTGACGAGTTCGGTGTCGCTGAAATCAATCACCAACGCGCGGGCGCCGGAATCAAGCTGCTTCTTACATTCGCGCTCGATTCTTTCGCCGGTGAGCTTGTTCAGGTAGTCGCTGGCATAGACGACTGCAGTGGTGCCGACGCAATGTGAGCGAACGTTTGCTTTGACGGATTCTGCCATTACCTATTCAGCTAAACTTTAAGCACTTTGGTAGGACAGACTTTCCAGTCTGTCCGCAAACCAGACAGGCAGGAATGCCTGTCCTACTGGCGGAGATATTTGGTCATCCGCAAACTGGTTCCTTCGTCCACGCGCTCAAACTCAACTTCGTCCATCAACGTCTGGATAAGCTTCAGACCCCAACCTCGACGGTCATCAGACGTGCCCGACTCGCCTGGCGTAGTCGCCTCTTCATCCCCTTGAAGATTGCTCTCTAAATTACCCGGCAAGATGCCGCGACTCGAAATCGTTATCGACAATCTATCATTTTCGACCTGAAAACGCTGATATATTTTTCGGTCCGGGCTTAGGCTGTGTTCCGAGGCGTTAATGCACGCCTCCACCACGGCAGTCTTGATTTGGTTAATTGCCTCCGGTGTAAAGTTCAACCTGCGCGCCACTTGCTCGACGGCGCTGGCCGCTAACATTTCGTTATCGGCGCCCATGGGAAAGATAAGTTGAAACTCATTTGCCGTATCGGTCTGTTGTGGCCCGCCAATCGTTCCGCTAAGACGGTCAGTCAGGAGATCAAATTGTTGCCGGCTGGATCCAAGGGCATTGCGCGAGCGCAGCAGGTCAACAGCGTCAGGTGAGAAGCCTTCGTTGGCTATGAGCCACATTTGCGTTCTGATCAGGCCCGACTTCCGCGCCACGCTTTCAAGTAAGTCGAGCCACTGCCCGACCAGCGCGGCTTCTGCTTCGAGCTTGCTTTCGACCTTTGCCACAAGCCAGACAATCTCGTTTTGGTTCGTGTAGACACCACCGGCAAAAGCGTGTGCGACAACTGAACTCTCTTCACCGAATTGCCGCAACTTCGCACTAAACGAAGCCGCACTCGCCGTATGAAACACCTGTGGCAGGCGCATAAGATCCGTGTCGGCGTCGAGGCCGGCAGATACTTCGTCGAGGTCGGCTCCCTTGTAGCGGGCTGCAAACTCCGTGAAATCAAACAGACACCGAGGCACAAGCTGCGAATTGAATTTCCCCAGCAGCTCACGTAACGGCAAGCTGGCGGCGCGGCGATAGTGGTGCGCAATCGTTTGCGGCGCCCGCTTGAGCGCATCGGCCATCACGTCTGCAACGACAAGCGCGCGCGGCTCGCGCAACGCATCAAGTCGGAAACGACTCTTCAAGTAGTCTCGCCACAGACTTGAGCTACCAGAAACGTTGATCGTCTCGCCGTCGCAGTTAATCAGCTCCTGAATATGCAGCAAGCGCAACAATCCTTCGACCTCAGCGCTGTCTAACTTCAGGCGCCTGCGCCAGCTTTCAAAAGAAGCCGTGTTTTTGCCATCCGGCGCCGCTTCGCAGAGTAGACGGATTACGGCCGCTCTGATTTCAGGGTCCGGGGCGATGTGCTCAAGCACAGACGAAAAGTAGCGATTGAGTCGACCGCCCATCAGCTCGTCAACGTACAGGCGTTCGCAGGCGAAGTAAGAGTCAAGTGCCAGGTGTCGTTCACCCGCTGCTTGCAGCATTGCCGTGATGAAGAAAGGGCTGCCCTCTAACTGTTGTACCAGGAGGTCCCTCGTCTCGTCGCTTATCGACACTTGCTGCCGGCGCGCCGCTGAGCTAATCAGAAGCCGAGCATCGTCTTCTCCAAGTTGATCAAGTCGCATCACGGCTAGCGCTTCGAAAGTGCTGCCTGCGCGCGTGACTGCGTCGAGTACCTCACGCCGCAAGCCTGCCAGGACAAATGGATTGCCGCCGGACCTGAGCGCCCTGACAATTTCAATCGCGAACGGTACGGACGAGTCGGCGTAGTTAGCTAACTGCACGGCGTCAAACATCACAAAGGGCCGAGCGTCTTTTGGTAAAGCCCGGGCGGGAGCCGTAAGACAAAACCGGACGAACTCTCTATCGTCCTCGCCAAAGCGCTGCTGGTTGTAAGCCTCCACCAGCTCTTCAATCCAAACAAGATCAGCTGTCGGCGCAAGTTTGACCAGATCGTTCAGAGTCAACGAAGCGTGGCATAGCGCAGGCTCATCGCGGCGATAGGCAATGTATTGCTGCAGGAATGTATTGAGGAATTCGATCGCTGCACTAACGGCTGTGGTTTCAACCTGCGGTAGCGCGAAATAGATCGGCACAACTTCTGCCCGGCGATTAAACAGACTATCGAACGTTTGCCGTAGTAATTCTGAAACACCGGCAAGCGGCGCCAACAGAATGAGGACTCCGCGGCCCTCGCCAGAACTCGACCGTTCAATCGATCGTTCCGCATGGGAAACGAGCTGCTCCAGTTCGGCCGTTCTGCCAATAAACTCGTCGCGCTTAACGCGGCCGAGAATTTGGCGTCCATGGTCATTGCGATTGTGATTCATCAAGCGGGCAGTCAACTCGAAAGATTATCAACGTAGAACTCAATCCGGTTTTTACCTTGCGCTTTGGCCGTATAGAGCGCGCGGTCCGCAGCTGCAATTACCTTTTCACCGGTATCGATATATTTGGCAAACGTCGAGATTCCAATGCTGATGGTGACATTCCCCAGCGGCTGCGACTTACCGAACGGATACTCTTTTTCTGCCACACGCTGTCGCATACGTTCGGCGATAACTCCCGCCTCGGTAAGCGAAGTTTGCGGCAACAAAATGCAAAACTCCTCACCGCCATAGCGACAGGCCACGTCGGCGGAACGAAGTGCGGCCTTCAGCGAATGCGCTGTGATCTTGAGCGCAACGTCACCCGCCTGATGCCCGTTGCGGTCGTTGTAGCTTTTGAAATCGTCGATGTCGATCATCAAACAACTCATGGAGTAGTTGTATCTTTCTGAACGGTTCAATTCGTCACTGAGACGTTCTTCAAGATAACGACGGTTCAGCAATCCGGTGAGCGGATCGGTTATCGACATTAGTTGGAACTGGGTGGCGCGTTCGTGCCATTCGGCGCTTTCCAGCGCGACCGCGATTTGCGGGCCCAGTATCTCCAGCAGACTGAGGTCGACGTCGTCAAACTTTTCGTCGCCGGTTTTGTCCGCGACGTTTAGCACTCCAATCTTGCGGCCTCTCATTGTTATCGGGTAACTAATGAAAGATTTCGTTCTGTATTTTCGGTCGGCAGGCGCGGCGGTCAATCCGGCCCTTTCGAGATCCCCGACAACCAATGCTTTTCCCGATTCCAGCACTCCGCCGGAAATGCCTTCGCCCATCCGGCTCGGAATGACTTCAGTGGTCGCTACGGCAAAACCGACCGCAGCCTTCAGACTGATCTCGTTTGAGGCTTCATCGAACACCCAGAGAGAAGCGCGCTCGGCTCTGAGAAGTTCCATTGAGTGCGTGAGAATCGCGCTATAGGTCTTATCCGGCTCGCGGGAACTGATGCGCTCGAGAAACCGTTGCAGAGATTCGGCCAGTTGTGAGCGATGCTCCAGCTCGACTCGCAGGCGATCGACTTCGGTTTGTAGATCAGGTGAACGTGCAATCGTAGCCGGCGGGGCGCTAACAGTCTCAGTATTGGTCGTTGCGATCGCTGCCTGTTCCGTTACCGCTGGCGTGGGAATCGCAGCCGCAGCGTTGAAATTTCTCACTGCCTTTTGCAGTCGTTCAGACAATTGATGCAATTTTTGCGGCTCGGCAAATATCACATTTTCGAATGGCTCGCTGGCAAGCAAATCATTCAACTCGCCGGCCCGAAAACGATCGACTAACTTGCGATAGTCCTCGGCGTTAACAAACGCTCGACCACCAATGGCAGCGAGGTTCTGTTCTCTGCCGATGTGTACCGGCATCGTGAAACACTCAAGCCCGGCGTGGCATTTGTAGTTAACCGCCGAGCCGGCGCTAAGGGCGCGACGATGAGCGTCGCCGCAATAGGGATCGCAAAGGCTGACGTATTCCATTGAAGACTGAAATGCGTGACAGATCGAATTGTTATTTGAAGCAACCAGCGCTGGAGGTTGCCGGCCATCGACCAGTAAGACTGACAGGCCGGCCGTGGCCGCAAGTTTTTGTTGCACTGCGACCCATCCTGCCGGAGCGTCTTCGGGATGCTCCTGAACTATCGGCGGTTCCGTCTGAATCGCTATTTCCGGCATTGTTTGCGCCGGTTCAAGCCGCGACTCGTCAACGCGCCCGGAGGCACTCTTCTTTGATTGCTTCTGCCGATGTGGCGGCGTATCTGGGCGATTTTTCCGGGGCATGAGCTGCAAGTCAGTATAGATTTCAGGCAACAACGCCTACAAGCGACTCCAAAAACTGCGACTGGACATCCGGGTATCTGACGCGACCGCTGGGCACAAAACGAGTTTCCCTATTGGTATACGACCAATAGGAACCTGTTTTCATCTGCCAGTAGGCCAAAAGCGGCGGTTTTCCCCCAGTTTCCTGTTGGTTCCCTGAGGCTGACTAGATAGTTGTTGTTTGTTCTGTCGCCTGTTCAGCGGCGGCCAGGCCGGGGGCGTCACCCGGAGCCACACTATCGATGTCAGGTTGTTCGGGGCTGATGCGAATGCAAGCGGCAAAGTGACTCGGCTTTATCTCGACCAGAGGAGGGACAATCTGCTTGCAAGCCTCGACCATGTAGGGGCAGCGAGTGTGAAAGCGACAACCCCGAGGTGGATTGATCGGCGAGGGGACGTCGCCTTCAAGGACTATTCTTTGACGCCTGGCCTCCACTTTTGGGTCCGGTACCGGCACCGCGGAGATCAGGGCCCTCGTGTACGGCATTAGCGGATCCGCGTAAATAGTCTTCGCGTCGGCAATCTCAACCAGCTTGCCGAGATACATCACCGCAATTCGGTTGGAAACATGGCGAGTCGCGCGCAAGTCATGAGATATGAACAGGTAGGTGAGGTTCTTCTCGCGCTGCAGCTTCTCCAGAAGGTTCATGATTTGCGCCTGGATGGAAACATCGAGCGCGGAAATTGGTTCGTCGGCAACAATGAAGTCCGGGTCAACCGCCAGTGCGCGCGCGATGCCGATGCGTTGCCGTTGCCCGCCTGAGAACTCATGCGGGAAGCGCTTGATGAAACGCTTGCTCAAGCCCACAGTCTCCATCAGCTCCTGAACCCGCTGCTCCGCCTCTATTCCCTTCGCTAGTTTGAATGTTTCGAGAGGCTCACCAACTATTTGTCCGACAGTCATCCGGGGATTGAGCGAGGCGTAGGGATCCTGAAAAATTATTTGCAGGTGACGCCGGTGCTCGCGCATTTGTCTCTTCGAAAGGCGCGCCAGATCATGATCGCGATAAAATACCTGGCCGGAGGTTGGTTCGGTAAGACGAAGAATTGATCGACCCAGAGTTGACTTCCCGCAACCAGACTCGCCTACGAGACCGAGCGTCTCGCCGGGATAGATGTCGATGGTTACGCCGTCCACAGCCTTGACCACGCCCTTACCGCGGCCGCGCAGATCGAAATGCACTTTGAGATCGCGGATGGCGAGCAAAGGACCGGCACCGTCGCCAACGATTTGCGGCGGCGGTGGTGGGCTCAAATTCGAGTCGGTCTCATTGGTACTCATCTTGACACCGTCTGCTACGCGCTTTCACTCCAGCGGAGTGACATCTTTATAGCCTTCCGTCGGTGATCCCTCATAAACCTCTTGCGCGAAGTGGCAGAGCGAAAAGTGTTCTGACGTTAGTTGTACAAACGGGGGAAACTCTCGCTTGCAAACCTCCTCTGCGCGCTGGCAGCGAGGCGCGAAGGGACAGCCCCGCGGCAGATGCGCCACATCCGGAGGCAAACCAGGAATCTGGTAGAGATCGCCTTGTTCCTTCAGTGGATCAGGCACCGAGCGCAGTAGGCCCTGGGTATACGGATTACCGGGCCGCGCAAACAATTCGGACGTCGGCGCCTGCTCAAAAACTTTGCCTGCGTACATCACAATCAAGTGGTCAGTCATGCCCGCCACCACACCCAGGTCGTGCGTTATCAGGATTACGCTGGTGCCCGTAACCTGTTTGAGCTTCTTTATCAACTCGAGAATCTGTGCCTGGATGGTGACATCAAGTGCAGTCGTCGGCTCATCAGCAATCAGCAACTGGGGTTCGCATGAAAGCGCCATCGCAATCATCACGCGCTGTCGCATGCCGCCGGAAAATTCATGTGGGTAGTTATCAACCCTCGCGCGGGCCTCAGGAATACCGACTGTTTCCAGCATCTTGATCGCGTGCTCGTATGCCTCGCTCTTTGTGTGGCCGAGATGCAGTTGGGTAACCTCCATCATCTGCCGCGAAATCTTCATGAACGGATTCAGCGAGGTCATTGGATCCTGAAAGATCATTGCTATGCGGCACCCGCGGATTTTGCGCACATCGCTTTCCGGTAATGTGAGTATGTCGACTCCGTCAAACACAACCTTGCCGGAAACAACTCGCCCGGGCGGCTCAGGTATTAAGCGAATGATGGAAAGATTTGTAACTGACTTACCTGAACCTGACTCTCCCACAATGCCCAACGTCTCGCCGCGCTTCAGCTGAAAGGAAACGCCGTCGACGGCTTTCACTTCGCCGTCTTCGGTGTCGAAGTACGTACGCAGGTTCCTGACGTCAAGAAGATTTCCGTTGCTGCTGGTCACTTATGGTTTGCCGGCTGATTTACGTAGGAGAGACATTCCTGTCTGTCCTCCGTGGTTTTGCTGGTCCAGGAATCGAAAAAGCTTAGGAAAGAGATTTTCCATTTGTCATTTGACATGATTTGACATTGATCATTTCCCATTGCCGGAACGATGCACCAAGGTAGTGGGAAAACTGCTAGTTGATGTTCTTCGGTCGTCCGTCGTCGGTCGTCTTCAATGGCAAATGAGAAATGTCAAATGACAAATGGAAAATCTTTTTTGCCTCTCCCTGGTCGAAATATCGGAAACCTAAGCCATGGACAGGCAGGAATGCCTGTCCTACTGCCTACTTCCCTGCGGATCGAGCGCGTCGCGCAAACCATCGCCCAGGAAGTTCAATGAAAAAAGCGTCAACGCCATAGTCACTCCCGGGAACACCAGCTGCCACGGGAAGATGCCGAAATTTTGCATACCGTCGGTGGCCAGAGTGCCCCAGGAAGCGAGGGGCGCCTGCACGCCGAAACCCAGAAATGAAAGGAAGGCCTCAGTCAGCATCACCGTTGGAATCGTTAGCGTCGCGTAAACAATGACCGGCCCGAGCGTGTTGGGCACGATATGCCTGAAGATAATTCGCGGCGTAGAAACGCCTGTTGCTCTCGCGGCCAGCACAAACTCCTGGTTCTTCAGCGACAAGACCTGCCCACGAACGATCCGCGCCATCGTCAGCCATGACACAGAACCCAGCGCGATAAACAGGAGTACAACCTGGCCGCGAGCGGTTTGGCTCTTAAATACCGACAACAGCACGATCACGATAATGATGTAAGGGAGAGAATAGAGGACGTCGACTGCCCGCATCATCAGGTTATCGATGCGTCCGCCAAGATAACCTGCGGTTGCCCCGTAGCTGACGCCGATGATGAGCGAGACAAGTGTCGCAATGATGCCGACCATCAGTGAGATTTGCCCGCCCTGCAGCACCCGCGCTAACAAGTCGCGGCCCTGGTTGTCAGTGCCCATGGGGTGGAGCCAGGAGAATGAACCATCAGGAGCCCGGAGTGGCGGAATTGATCTCAGAATACCCGCGTTTGATGGAATCATATCAGGAGTCAATCCGGTCAGCCGTTGGATAACCAGGGGGCCGAGCAACGAAGCGACGGTGATAACAACGACAACAATCATGCCGAACACAGCGAGCCGGTTCTTGAGCAAACGCCGCCACGCATCGCGCCACAACGAAGTGCCCGCAATCACGTCGCCCCTCTCCGCGGCGAGCACGTCCGCGTCAGCCAACGCAAACTCCGGCGCGGTGTGGATGATGTCACCCTGCCGGTAGCTGTCCGCGGTGTCCGGAGTTAACCCGGTTTCGGGCTCGTCATAATCACCGGGAATTCGTGGTCGGTCGTTGTTCATTTTGTAGGACAGGCATTCCTGCCTGTCTGTCGTTTGTTCAATTACCCGCCTGGCCCAGCAACGGTCTTTATGATCGACAGACTAGAAAGCCTGTCGTACCTCAATAGCGAATACGCGGATCGAGATACGCGTAAGCGATATCGACCAGCAGATTCATCATCAACAACATGATGGCGACAAACGCGACGATGCCGAGAATGAGTGGCTCGTCGCGATTTAGCGAGGCCTGAATGAAATAAGTCCCCAGCCCCGGCAAAACGAAAATGCGCTCGACGACAACGGTGCCGGTGACGAGAAATGCCAGCGCCGGTCCGGTGTAAGAAACCACCGGCATAAGCCCACCACGTAACGCATGGCGAATCACTACTTGCCTTTCGCTTAAGCCTTTCGCGCGGGCAGTGCGAATGTAGTCAGAGCGGATGACCTCCAGCATCCCGGCGCGCGTGAGCCGGGCGATGTAGGCCATGTAGAGACCTGACAGCGTTAGAACCGGAAGAACCACGTTGCGACTGGGAAAGCCATTCCAGCGCGATGGTGGGAACCAGTAGAGGGTCAGGGAAAAAATAAGAATGAGGATCGGTCCCAGGACAAAATTGGGAATCGAGATCCCGAGCATCGCCAGCGCCATCGAAGCGTAGTCGCGTTTAGAGTTCGGTTTTAGAGCGGCGACCGAGCCCGCGATTATTCCGACAACGAGAGCCAGCAGGTAAGCAAGTATCCCTACGGTGGCTGAGACAGGAAATGAGCGCCTGATGATCGAGGTCACCGATTGGCCTTCGTATTTCAGCGACGTGCCAAAATCAAAATGCCAAACGATGTTCCAGATAGTTCGTCCGTATTGTTCGTACCATGGCTTATCGAGACCATACTTCTCACGGATGTTTTTTTCTATGGCTGGAGGAATGGCCTTTTCGCTGATGTAGAAATTGCCCGGAGCCAGCCGGATGAGTCCCCAGGTAATAGTTATTACCACAAGGATCGTTGGGATGGTGATTATCAGCCGGCGAATGATGAAGCGAAGCATGTTTTGGTGGGACGGGCACTCCTGCCTGTCCGTGGTTTAGGATTCGATGTCTCGAACATGGAAAATCTGCTTTGCGCCTAACTTCCAGTAAATAAAGACAGCATGACAGACAGGAATGTCTGCCCTACTTATCCGACATACTTGGGACGCCATAATCCCACTTCGATGAGTCGCGTTCGATGTAAACAAACTTCCACGGATAAAGAGACGCGGCGTTCGGATACATTCCCTTAACGTAAGGCTTCTTCAGGAAGTTAACCGCAAAAGTTTCGATCGGAATCACGGGCTGGTTATCTAACACGTACTTCTCTGCTTTCGCCAGCAGTTCGTAACGCCGTTGTTGATCGAGAGTGCGATTTGCCTCGTGCAGCATAGCCACGTATTTCAGATCAAACCAACCACTGCCATTCGAGCCATCCGGAGTAGAAAAGAGCCCAAGAAACGTGAACGGGTCCATGTAGTCTGCCCCCCAGAGTCCAATCGAGAAGCCCTTATATTCAAGTTTGTTTCGTGCGTTCAGAAACGTCTTGGACTCCATACTTCTTAGGGGAACTGTAATTCCCAGGTTCTGTTTCCACTGCGACTGCATGAATTCTGCCATCTGCCTGTTGGAAGAACTGGTGTTGAACATATATTCAACTTCGCTGACCGGAAAATTATTACATTGAAAGGCATTACCTTCTTTGGTTACGGGAAATCCCGCCTCGCCCAGCAACTTCCGCGCTTGTTCGGGATCAAATGGGTCGCCCTTTGGTTGTTGGTAACCGACAAAGATACCTTCAGGCGTAAAAGCTGAAAGCGGTTTCGTAACGAGCCGCGACTTTGCGTAGTTGATCTTGTCGATCGACATATTGAATGCACGTCGCACGCGCACGTCGTTCATCGGTGGCTTCGTCACATTGATATTGATAAATCCAATCGCTGCCTCAGCGCCGTCCATGTAATCTTTTTTGGGTCGAACTACTTGCAGCCACGCGTTAGGAACGGCGTGATTTAGAACGGCATCGGCCTCGCCCACTTTATAGAGATTTAGGGTCGTGGGGTTATCGGCGGAAACGAAGAAATGAATTTCATCGAGACGAACATTCGCCGCGTCCCAGTAAAGCGGATCGCGTTCCACCACCAGCTCGCTGTAGGGAATCCAGTCTTTTAGCTTGAACGGGCCGCAAGTCACGATGTGTTCAGGCCTGGTCCACTGGTCGTGATATTTTTCGATGACGTTCCGTGGCGCCAGGCGGAAAAGTTGGTGTCCAAGCAGACCCAGAAAGTAGGGCGCAGGTTGAGAAAGCGATATGCGTACGGTGTAATCGTCAATCGCTTCGACGCCAATGTCTTGAGCGCTTACTGGTACAAACTCCTTGCCCGCCAGTACGGCCTGCAGTTTCGGATTCTCACCCAGCAGTTTATTGCGATCACTTTCGTCTCCCGGCAAGGTAAGTCTGGTAGGAGAGTGCATGAACTGATGAAAAGCCGTGTCCGGGGCGGGTGATGCCTTCACATCCGGATCCTGAAGCGACTCAGGTCCGACGACGCCAGAGTCATACTCGGAGGCGGTCGGAATGGGAACACTCTGCGTAGTCGGGGAAGCATCGGCGGGCGTGCTATCAGACACATCCTTTTCCAGCACAAACTGTTTTGTATTTGGATCTCTTGCGAAGACAGCCTTGCGGTTATAAGCCTCAGCGTAATTTATGTAATAAGCAAGGTAGGCATTCTGGGATGCCAATTCCGGGGACACGCCACGACGGACGCTGTAAATGAAATCGTGAGCGGTTATTGGATCGCGATTTGACCAAACAGCATTGCGGCGCAGGTGAAAAACGAACTCCGACGAATCGTTATTGATGTCCCAGCGTTCGGCCAATGCGGGGATAGCATGAAGAGTTCGCGGATCGTAATCGATTAATCCCTGATACAGCGCCATGTAGATTCGCGCTTCGGGCTGACCGGTGCTAATCGGTGGATCCAGCGAGCCCGGCTCGTCACCGTTCACATAACGCAGGATGTTTCGCCTGGGCGGAGTGGTGCTGCCATAGAAGTCGCCGGTAGTGGCAACCACGCGACAGGAGATTGTGCCGAACACGAAAGAAGAGATCGCGACTCCGGCGATTAATTGTTTGAGACAGACTCTCGCAATCGCACGGCGTTGGCAGGCTTTCATCACAAGCGGAACTTAACACGCGAAAAGTCAATTGAGCAAGATTCTGGTTAGTAATGCAGTTTGCCTGGCCGGTCTTATTAGCACCGTGGCTTTAGCCCGGTGAAATTAATGCCCCATGTAAACCCGAAACCGTTTAAACGGTTTTCGTTCCGAAACGAAACGCCGATCACCGGGCTAAAGCCACGGTGCTAATGAAAAGTTTGCCAGGATTCAAACTGCATCAGTACTAGATTCTTGTTAGCGGTGCCGGTTACGGACTGCCTCCGGTTGTACCTGTTTGCTTCCAGCCAGTATTCATCCGAACACTCTTGAGCGAAGGCGCATCCAGCACGTTGCCGTCAAACCCCGAGACATAAGGTTTGACCAAAGAGTAGGACGACGCAAAATAGATCGGCATCGCGTTCAAGTCTCGCAGTGCCTGGGCCTCGGTCTCAATCGGCTGCAGCAACCGCGGGGTCTGTTCTTTTAGGTTTGCTGACTCGCCACCGGGAGCTGCAGAAGCACTGCCGTTCCCTGCAGGCGTTGCTTGTGCGGCTTGAGCGCCATCCGGAAACAGCATACGAATATTTGTGAGCTCGTCAGTGGTTTGCATCACCAGACCACGTCGCACCACGTCGTAATCACCGTCACGAATCGCCGCCTCGTATTCGTCCCAGTTTTTGATCACGATCTCAGTTTCAATATTCAGCACGTTGCGCCACATCGTCGCCACCGACTGCGCCACCAGGCGCTGCTGTTCGTTGCGGTTGATTAGCAACCGGACTGTCGGAAAGTCTCTGCCACCGGGAAACCCGGCTTCCGCCAACAGTTCCTTAGCGCGCTCGTATTCTTTTTCGAGCACTTCTGATTTATTAACTACCGGCGCTTGTGTGTTGGTAACCGTTTCAGGAAGAAAGCGCTTGGCTGGTTCCGTGGCGCCGCCCATCTCATCCGCGCTGATCCGGTCGCGATCGATTGCGATGGCCAATGCTTCGCGAACGCGCACGTCATCAAAAGGCTCGCGCGCGCTGTTGAAGCTGTAATAGGTCAAAGCCCCGTATGTATTGCGATGAAAATCTTCGTAGGGCGTCAACAGCTTAATCGCCAGCGGTTCAAACGCGGCGTTGGTCACCGCGTCAACTTCACCCGCTCGATATGCAGCCAGTGCCGACTCCGCATCCTTCTCATTAACAAACGAAACCTGCTGTAAAGTTACCTGCTCTTTGTTCCAATAAGTGTTTGCACGTTCCAACAGCACACGGGCGTTCTCGGTTGCGGCAAGGGAGAAAGCGCCATTTGAAATCAGGCCGCTTGCTTCCAATTTGTTGTTGCCGCCTTCGTCTTTAAGTTTTACTGGACGAAAAACCGGATGGGCAACGAGCGCCGGAAAGTTCATGTCCGGGCGTCGCAGGCGGACGCGGAGCACACGATCAGAAATAGCCTCGACGCCAAAGGCACGGGTTTCGTTGGCTTTTGCGTTGTTTGTAGACTTTCCATCTGCGACGGAAGCTGGCGCCCGCGATGCGACTACCCTGGCGGAATTTTCCTGTCGCGCGCCCTCGATGTTCGACATCAGTTCCGTGTGCGGCGCCAGGTCTCCGATGCTCATCGTCCGACGCCACGAGCGGACAAAGTCTGAAGCGATGACCAATTCTCCATTTGACCAGCGCGCGTCTTCCCTTAAATAGAACGTCCACACGCGGCCGCTATTCGAAGCTTCCCAGCGCGTCGCGACTGCCGGAACAGGAGTTAGTGAATGAGGATCGTAGTCAGTCAGTCCCTCGAAAATCGCCCTGACCAAATCCGTATCTGGCGGCGCGGCTGCGAAGGCAGGGTCGAAGGTTTGTGGTAAGCCGCCATCACTCCAGTTGAACTTCTGGTCGCGCGGAACCACAATCCGGCCGTAGTAGCGTTCGAGGTTCTCGTTCAGAAAGCAACCGGCATGACTAAGCGCCAGCGCCAGCAACAGCAGGCTGACGACGGCTGTGCGAAGTCTTCTATGAGTGAAACGCTTTCCGGTTATGGTCATCGAAGTACGATCTACGGCGGCTAGCCTTGCATTAAAAGTCGAGTTGCTTTCAGTAACCGCTTTGCGGTAAAGAGTCCGAAGTTTTTGAGCAACGGCGCCAGCGAAGTGTGTTTCAAATCGTACTCGCCCTCAACTCTTCACAGAGCCTCTTGTAAACATCAACGGTACTCTCTCTCGCCGCCTCAAATCCATCCGACGTATCGATCAAGTAGTCAGCAAACTTCTGCTTCTCTTCCTGTGACATTTGAGCCGCTATCCGTCTCTCCGCTTCCGCAGCTGTTAAGTTGTCTCTGCTCATCAGGCGTTCAAGCTGAACGTCGGTCCGACAATGAACTACGATCAGTTTGTCGAAGCGTTTATAGCCACCCGATTCAATCATCAGGGCGGCGTCGACGATTGCGATCCCGTCCGGGTCGACCGCTTCCCATTCGCGCAGCCGCTCGTCCTGTTGCGCAATGATGTAGGGATGCAGAATGGAATTCAGGGTAGCGCGTTTACGCGCGTCTGCGAAGACGAGCACACCCAGTGCGGCGCGATCAAGAGTGCCGTCGCTCTTAATAACCTTTTCACCAAACTTCTCCACCACCTTCTGCAACGCCGGCGAGCCGAACTCAACAACCTCGCGCGCCGTTGCATCGGCATCGAGCACGTGACAACCGAGTTCAGCCAGCACGCCCGAAACGAACGACTTCCCCACCGCAATCGATCCTGTTAAGCCAACGCTCAGCATTAATCCGTGGGTTGTTACCCGAGTCCTCGACGTTGCCGTGCCGCGTTCAGGGTATTGCGCATTAGCATCGCTACAGTGAGCAACCCGACTCCACCTGGCACCGGCGTGCGCCGTCCGGCTACCTCGTCGGCTTCGCTTGGATTGACATCGCCGACAAGCGTATAGCCGCGCTTTGAAACTACCTTCAATCTGCTTTCAGCTTGGTCGCCAAACATCTTCCGCACAGTCGCCGCATCTGTGATCTGGTTCATGCCAACGTCAATGACGGTTGCGCCAGGCTTGATGTGCTCACGACCGATGAGACCCGCACGCCCGATCGCCACCACCAGAATATCTGCCTGACGTGTTACGGCTGCCAGGTCACGCGTGCGGGAGTGGCAAATTGTGACGGTAGCATCACGCTGTAAAAGCAATTGCGCCATAGGTCGGCCCACTATCTGACTGCGACCTACCACACAAGCGCCGGCGCCGGCGATTGGAATTTGACTCCGAACCAGCAGTTCGATTATCCCAGCCGGAGTACACGGCGCAAAGGTAGGCCGGCCCATTGATAACCTGCCGATATTAACCGGATGAAACCCATCCACATCTTTTTCCGGATCGATTGCCTCGATGATTGCGCTCTCCTCAATTTCCGCGGGCAACGGCAACTGCACGAGAATTCCGTCCGCGTCTTCGCGCCTGTTAAGGGACCTAATCAGTTCCAGCAACTCAATCGCTGTAGTAGTAGCGGGCAGCGCGTGATGCTCCGAGCGAATGCCTACTTCTTCACACGCGCGAATCTTATTTCTCACATACACGGCTGAAGCCGCATCGTCGCCCACCCGAATCGCAGCGAGGCAGGGTCTGACCTCGTGCTCCTTAGCGAGCTGCTCCACGTCGCGCTGAACTTCTTGTTTGATCTGTTCAGCAATCATTGTCCCGTCGAGCATCTGTGCGCGGGCCGGGCAGTTTGCGTTATTCATGAACGGTTGTTAACCACACTCTCAAGCTGACAATTCGGTTGGACGGCATCCTAGCATACGTCTCCGCACTGGCATCAATCCCGCTCTTCCCGGGTATCTGGTGAGGACAGGAAATATTTGGCTCGCCACGCTTCGTGTCTTACAATCTGCTCAACCATTGGGCGCCCTGAGTTGGAAGCTCTCTCCGCATGCTCTGGAACCTGCAACGATAAATGCGCCGGTCAGCGCCAGCACGAAAGGAATCAAAATACGAAATGATTAAGGCCAGTAAACCCTCATCAAGAGTTGCCATTCTCCTTGCAGTCTTTGCTTGCATCTACTGTCCGAGCCAATCCAGTAACGCCCAGACACAAAAGGCGTCGGGCTTCGATAAGCAGCGCGGCCACGATATGGTTAGCACAGTGAAGAGCGACTTGAAGAAGAACTACTACGATCCCGGATTTCACGGGATCGATATTGACGCTCGCTTCAAGCAGGCTGACGAAAAGATCAACACCGCAACTTCAATTGGCCACATCTTTGGGATCATCGCGCAGGCTTTAACCGAACTGGAAGACTCACATACCTTCTTTCTGCCGCCGGGTCGCAGCGCTCGAACGGAATATGGTTGGGAGATGCAGATGATCGGAGATCAGTGTTTTGTAACCGCCGTTCAGCCAGGCAGTGATGCAGAGGCCAAGGGACTGAAAGAAGGCGACGAAATTTGGAAGATTGATAATTTTGTGCCGACTCGCGACAACTTCTGGAAGATACAATATTACTTCCACGCGCTGCGACCTCAACCCGGAATGCAGTTGATCGTCAAGAAGCCGAGCGGCAAAGAAGAGCAGCTCGTAATAGCGGCAAGAATTACTCCGCTAAAGCGAGTGGTGGACTTAACCAGCGGGGACATATTCGACCTCATCCGTGATGCGGAGAACTCAGCGCGTCTTAATCGCCAGCGCTATCTCGAAATGGGCGATGAGTTGTTCATCTGGAAGATGCCGCACTTTGAACTGGAAGAGCAGGAGATTGACAGCCTGATGGGCAAGGTGAGGAAGCGCAAAGCCTTGATACTTGATCTGCGAGGTAATGGCGGTGGCTACGTGGTAACCCTACAACGGCTGGCCGGGTATTTCTTCGATCACGACGTAAAGATCGCCGATCGTAAAGGGCGAAAAGAAATGAAGCCACAAGTAGCCAAGACGCGTGGCGACAAGGTGTTTAATGGCAAACTCGTGGTTCTGGTTGACAGCCGCTCGGCTTCGGCAGCGGAGATATTTGCCCGGCTGGTGCAGCTTGAACATCGCGGCACTGTTTTAGGAGATCGTTCAGCGGGAGCGGTCATGGAGTCGAGGCATTTTCCCCACCAATCCGGAGTTGACGTGGTCGCATTCTGGGGCTTGAGCATTACGGACGCTGACGTGATCATGGGCGACGGCAAGAGCCTCGAGAAGTCGGGCGTTACGGCCGACGAGACCCTTCTGCCGACCGCCGCAGACCTGGCCGCTAAACGAGATCCATTGTTGGCGCGCGCAGCCGAATTGCTGGGAATAAAGCTGAAGTCTGACACAGCAGGCGCGCTGTTCCCAATTGAGTGGAGAAAGTGAGGCAGCCGCCCGACTATTCTCGAACTACCCGGCACAAAGTGAGGAGCAAGAGACTCCAGCTGCGCCAGCGTGTATAGTTACGCTTGAAAATGAAGACAAATAGATTTCTCGCGCTCACCTTTCCCTTTCTTTTCAGCATCGCACTCCTGGGTTTTTCAAGCTGCCAGCCGAAACAGCGCGTACGCTCGCCGACGGAGAAACATTACGATCTTAAGGGCAAAATCGTAGCCATCGACAAAGAAAAGCGCGAGCTGACCGTGGCGCATGAAGACATCAAAGACTACATGTCGAGCATGACGATGCCCTTTAGCGTTAAGGACGACTGGGTCTACGAGATTGCCGCGCCCGGTAACCAGATCACGGCAACGCTTGTGGTCGATGGCACGCAGTCGTGGCTGGAAGATATCGTAATAACCGAAGACAGCACGCCTGTTTCGGGTGCCCCGGCCGTTGAAGGAGCGGACCCAAATCCGGGCGACGCAGTACCTGACTACCGACTGATTAATCAGGATGGCAAGAGCATTCGAATTCAGGACTACAAGGGCAAGGCTTTGCTTCTGACCTTCATTTACACGCGCTGCCAGGATCCTAACCAGTGCACGCTGATGAGCAGTAACTTCGCCGCCATCGATCAGGAATTGCAAAAGCAACCAGAGCTTTATGCTAAGACGCATTTGTTGAGTATTAGTTTCGATCCGGCATACGACACACCAAAAGTTCTGCGGAGCTACGGCGCTGCGCATACCGGAAAGTATTCAGACGAGACGTTTGTCCATTGGGAGTTTGCTTCCGGAAGCGCAGATGAAGTGAAAGGCATCGCGAAATTTTTCGGGCTGCGTTACTACCTGGACGCGACTTCAGGGACGGAGCAGGTGATTCACTCGCTGCGTACCGCGGTCATCGGGCCGGACGGAAAGATTGTTAAGGTGTATCGCGGGAATGAATGGAAGCCTGATGACCTTATGATAGATTTATCCAAAGCGGTGAAAGTGGGCTCGAGTAGCCAGGAATGAGGTTGGTCCCCATCTTGTGCTTTGCCTCAAAAGTCACGGAAGCGGAATGGACGATGCGACGCGTAGCGTCGAAATGAGTTTAGCCCGGTCCTTTTAAGGCCGGGCATCGGACAAACAAGAAGGGGTCGTCGCGTAGCGACGAAATGAAACTGGCTAGTCTCTGTAAGAGTTCATCGCGTCGCTAGCGCGACTCGAAACCAATTATTCGTTTAGCCCGGCCTTGAAAGACCGGGCTAAACTCACGCCGACGCTAACGCGTCGAAGAGTCCGCAGTCTACTTTTGAGGCAAAGCCCACATCCTGGTTAGGGGATTTCTGTAGGAGGCGCTAAGTGAAACCAAGAGTATTTATTGGTTCATCGACGCAAGGCTTGCCGGTCGCAGAAGCAATTCAAAAAGAACTGGCCCCAGATGCTGACGTGACTGCCTGGTCTCAAGGACTTTTTCGCACCATCAATGTGGCAATTGAAGATCTAATGACCGCGTTGAACGAATTTGATTTCGCCATCTTTGTGTTTCTACCCGAGGATACAGTTATCATTCGAGAACAAAAAGGCCAGTCTGTTCGGGACAATGTTCTGTTTGAGTTGGGGCTCTTCTTAGGCAAATTGGGTCGTCAACGCAACTTTTTTGTTGCTCCCAAGCAGGAACCAAGCATAAATCTACACCTACCAAGCGATCTTTCTGGGATCACTCCGGCAAGCTACGATCCGAACACAAAGAACCTCCAAGCAGCGGTAGGACCCGCTCTCTACGAAATCAAACAGGCAATCAGAACTCTAGGGATGGTCACTAAGCAAGAGGTGTATCTGTACGACAGCAAAAAGGATTTCAAGCCGTTCTATTTTGCGCACAAGAACGGTTGTATCTGGAAAGGCGACAAGAAGGCATCAGCTAAAAGTGAAGGCTCTTTACAGGTTTTACCCGAGGGTGTGCTCAAAATTCAGCGTGAGAATTTAGAAGGACGTTATGAAATTGAAATCCGGCGAGATGGTTTGGACCAACCGTCAATTAAGAGAAAGCATGAACCCATTAATAGAGTATTGCGTGTTAATTGTGAGGCGAGAGTTGACAAGGGAGATCAAGCTATCCGTTTCGTCGTTAAGAATGAGAAGGCTGGCAAATGGATGGGAAATGAAACCAGGATCGTTAACAGCACAGACTGGGCTACTTTGGAAATGTATTTCAGAGTTTTGTCGACTGTCGATTTGTTGTTACGAATCGACATCGAACAGCCGTCTCAAGTTCCCTCCAACTTATACTTACGAAACCTAGTGATCACCGAAGAGAATTAATTGACCCGTTGGCCGATTCAGGAAACAGGTACCTAAGCTTGACCTTTGATCTTCCTGATCTCTTCTGTCAGCACTGGCACCGCTTCAAACAGATCGCCAACAATCCCATAGTCTGCAATGTCGAAGATTGGAGCTTCTGGGTCTTTGTTGATAGCTACTATCGTTCCCGAGTTTTTCATGCCGACAAGATGCTGGATGGCGCCTGATATTCCGAGGGCAACATAAAGCTTGGGCGCCACAGTCTGTCCTGAAGATCCGATCTGACGATCGATCGGCAGCCACTCAGCGTCACAGATTGGACGCGATGCAGCCAGATCCCCGCCGAGCACTTCCGCCAGTTTTTCTGCCAGCGCCAGGTTGTCCTTGCTCTTAATGCCACGGCCAACGGCGACAATAATGTCCGCCTTGCTCAAGTCGACAGCCTGCTTGACCTCCTGGAATGGCGCCTCGGGTGTCATGCGGATTTCACCAACTTCGACGGGCATGTCCTCCATCTGCGCGCCACTTCCCTTCTGTGCCTGGTCCGGCCGATAGGCGCCGGATTGAAACGTCGCAAACACCGGCGCCTCGCCATCTGAAACCACATCCGCATCGAGCTTGCCGAGGAAGATTCTCCGCGTGAACGTAATCGCGTTACCGGAGACCTGGGCCCGAATACAATCGCTGATAAGAGATTTGCCAAAGCGTGCAGCCAGCTTAGGGGCGAAGTCGCGAACCAGATACGTGTGCGGCATCACGACTATCTGTGGATCGAGTCCGCGCACGACGGCTTCCATCGCGGCCGAGTATCCGTCAGGAGTGTAATCCTCAAGCGCGGAGTTGGTGGCGGTAACAACCTTAGCGAGGTCGTAGCTCGCGATTTGCTGGGCGAGCGCAGCGACATCCCCACCAGGAATAACTGCGCTGACGGTCTGTTGCAGTTGACTTGCGAGAGTTTGCGCGGCGGCAATCGCCTCGAGTGAGGTTTTGTTAAGTGCGCCGTTGCGATGCTCTATGAAAACTAAAATTCCGTTTGCCATTGAATTAATTCAATCAACCTTATTGGCTGCTTCTGCGAAGTAATGCTGCACGAGTCCCGCAGTTGGACGAAAAGTTCGTGTTGGTTCGTGTCCTTTCGTGGAAGTTTTACTCATTGAGCAAAAGACTTACGATCCACGAAATCACACAAACTTACACTAAAGCTAAATTACCCGCGCTTCAGTGTGTAGCTTTTGCGCCAACTCAGCGGCTCCCGCCTTGGCGTCGCCATTTCCGAGCAACTGCGTTTGCTTGGTCTTCTGCGGCAGGTAAATCTTCTCGATGCGCTGGTGCGAGGGGCGCGCAACGATTTCCGCCGGCGGCGTGACTTCCTTAATCTCTTTCTTCTTCGCCGCCATGATGCCCTTCAGAGTTGCGTAGCGAATCTGGCTTATGCCTGACTGGATAGTGAGCAACGCCGGTATAGGCATCGTGTACCACTGATACCAGCCACTTTCCAATTCGCGCTTGACGCGCAGCTTCTCCCCTGACGCGTCTACTTCGATGGCGATGGTTGCGTGTGGCAGCCCGAGTAATTCCGCCAGGATTACGCCGGTTTGGCCGTAACCATAATCGTCTGACTGCAGGCCGGTGAATACCAAATCCGGCTTCTCTTCGCGAATTGCTTCAGCTAAGACGCTGGCTCCGGCATACGGTGAAAGCGATCCAAGGTTATCGCCGACGACATGAATAGCCCGATCCGCGCCCCGCGCGAGCGCGTCTTTGATAACACTCTTCACTCGTTGCGGACCCATGGAACAGACAACAACTTCACCGCCGAGCTTCTCTCGAACCCTCAAGGCTTCCTCGAGCGCATAGCCGTCTGACTCGCTGACCTCAAAAGACAAGTCGCCTTCTTCGATCCAGGTTCCTTCTTTATTGATTCGCAGGATCGCATCTTTGTTTGCGACCTGTTTCATCATTACTATGATCTTCATCGAAACACTCTACTTCCAAATCGTGTGAAATG
>JBOGOP010000059.1:0-22681 GCA_050747225.1 Pyrinomonadaceae bacterium | reverse complement strand
AGTCCCTCCGCCAGCACGTACTCCTGTGCTTCATGTGGTAGATGCAACCCGACTAACCACTTGCGATAATCACCACTCCAACTCTCACCTGTACCCGCGTACTTGATCCCATGGCGCAAGAGCAGTGACTTGAGTTGTTGCTTCACCCGCGTAGCTGCCGCTACCGCAGCCGCCCGCCCTCGGCTCAGATCCCGCATCGCCTCATCCTCTTCGCTGGGTACATAGATGGCCTCCAGGTTTCCCCCTCGATCCAACTGTGCCAGCTTCTGCGCGTCTCGCCTGTTAGTCTTCACTCGCTCGCCTGGCTTCTTCGGGATCTTCGATGGAGCTATTACCGCGCAGTTTATGCCTTCTCTTCCTTTCAGGTGGCGGTAAAGACCGAAACCGCACGGACCCGCTTCATAGACAAAGCGCAGTTCTTGGTATCCCTGCTTTCGCAGTTGTTTGATCAACTTATCCACTGCCGCCAGCGTCGCCGGAATGCGTCCCAAACCTCTCACCTCGTGATTGTCGCTGCCAAATCCTTCCGCGATGGCGATATCAAACCCGCGACTATCTGTATCCATCCCAACATGCGTGATAAACTTTTTCATGGCCTTCGTCTCCTTAATGTGGCTCTGTGCCAGGTTGTTCTTGCTAACACCAGCATAATCCACGTTCTTAAGGAACCAAGGCCTTATTTCCTTCTGTCAGCCATAATGACTTTATGCTATCGCCGCGCTTCGCGGGCTCAAAAGTTCGGACTTAAGCCTGTTAACACTCTTCCCATCTTTCCCGTCTTAAACGGTGTCAAGCGAATCAAACCTCGAAGATTCACCGTATGAGACAGCGCAATGTATGAACTCGAAGCCACAGCGAACGTACTCGTTATGACCGGTCAGGGAAAAGCTTCGATTGATCGACGACACCTCGAGGTCGCGCCTGCCGCGGCCGCGCCCCTGCTCGAACCCAACAAACCCGACGAATCGCTCGAGTCTGTGATTGTGCGGACGGTCCTCGCCGGCGATCGCGACATGTTTGGACGACTTTACGAACTCTATGCGCCGCTCGTACACGGCGTCCTGTTGGCGCGCATGCCCCGCGGCGAAGTCGAAGATGTGGTGCAGGACATTTTTCTCCACGCACTGCGGAAGCTCCACACGCTGCGCGACGCGAACGCGTTTGGTCCCTGGATCGCGATGATTGCTCGCAACCGGGCGATGGACTTTCACCGCCACTCGCGCGAGACAGTTGAAGTCACTGACGATCTCAAGAGCAGTGATTCGAGCGCGTCTAAGGCAGAAGAGATACTCGCAATTATTCGGACGCTGCCCAACGCATATCGCGAGACCCTGGTCCTGCGTTTGGTTGAAGGAATGACCGGGCCGGAAATCGCAGCTCGTACCGGCCTCACCGCCGCCTCCGTCCGCGTCAACCTGCATCGAGGCATGAAACTCTTACGCACCAAGCTCGGTTTTAAGGAGGGCTTATCATGAACACTAACGACGATTACCTGTGGGACAAGACCGGCGAACCCGATCCTGAGATTCAACAACTGGAAGAGATTCTCGGCACGCTTCGCTATCAGCCTCGCCCACTGGAAATTCCTGCTGGACTGCAGGTGGGCCGTGAGCGAAGTTTCTTTCGTGGCTTTGCGGCGCCTCTGGCAATTGCTGCAGCGATAGCAACCTTGCTGCTCGGGCTGGGACTGTGGCTCGGGCTGCAACGTCTGCAACGAAGTCCACAGCAGATCGTCAAGACCCCGGATGCGCCTCAGGTCGAGCCAAAGCATGCGGCAGTTTCCCCTCCGAACGAAAAACAAAACTCTTCCGTCGTAGCTACATCACCTCAGTCCGAAAAGAAACGAGTCGCTGAGCCGCGCCGTCATCAACCTAACCGCTCGCTGCTGGCGCGAAATTCAAACCGGACCCGCAAGCCAGGAGTTGCGGATCAGCAGTTAACATTGAAACAGCAACAAGAAGCCCAGGCCGCAAAAGATCAACTGATGCTGGCGCTCCGCCTGACCAGTGCAAAATTGAACCTGGCGCAAAAGAAAGCACAAAGCACAAGCACCCGCGACCTGATTCACAATCAACACAAGATAGGATGAATGAAGTACTATGAAACTACTTTCCCAAACAATATGGAAAATCGCTTCTGTGCAGCTCGCAGCGCTGGCAGTTCTCTTGGTGCTGGGGGCCACAGCGACGGCGATGGCTCAGAATCCACGAATCCAAACAAGTCAGCTCGACGCCCTGGCCGCTAAGGCGAGCGAGACCGTGGACGTGAATATCGATGAGAGCTTAATTGCCCTAACCACTAAGTTCCTTTCCGACAAAGATGATGATGAAAAGAAAGTCAAGGAACTCGTCAGCGGCCTAAAAGGAATCTACGTGAAGAGCTTCGAATTTGAAGCGGAAGGGCAATATAGCGACGCAGATCTTGAAAGCATCCGGTCGCAACTGCGCAATCCCGCCTGGAGCAGGATCATCAACGTGCGGAGCAAAAAGGAAGGGACCATTGAAGTTTACTTGATGCACGCCGGCGCTCAGATTAGCGGCCTGGCCGTGCTCGCCACGGAACTCAAGGAGGTAACTGTCATCAATCTCGTCGGGCCGGTAGACCTCGAAAAGCTGACACAGCTTGAGGGTCAGTTTGGAATTCCCGACCTGGATCTCAATGACAGTCCGAAACCCAAGCGCAAGAACTGAAATCGAGAATGGAGTGATCACCTCATGAGGAAGTCCATCATCAGTGTCACCCTTGTCGCCCTCGTCGCCCTCGTCGCCTTGGTTCCAATAACGCAGGCCAAGGGCGACGGCTTCGGCGAGGTCGTAAAACTAATCGAGCAGTTCTATCACGTCAAGCACCAGGGGATTCCGTTTCTGGCTCGTGCAGGGATTAAGACGGCAACGACCGCGGCGCGAATCTCAGGCGGCCAAAGACGGGAAATCGCCGAAGCAGGCAGCGTGAAAGTCGCCTACTTTGAGGATCAGGATTTCCGGTCGAGCGGCAGTTATGCCGGCTTCAAGTCTTCGATGAACGCGGTGTTGACGGAATGGAGTCCTTTGATTCAGGTCACCTCCCCCAGGGAAGAAGTACAAACTTACATCTACCTGCGCGACGCTGGGGATAAGTTCAACGTTTTGGTCGTAACCATCGAGCGACGAGAAGCGTGCGTGGTTCAGGTAAATCTCTCTCCCGAGAACCTGGCAAAGCTGATGCGAAACCCTGACGAGATGGGCAACACAATTACGGTCGAGGCCACCACTAACGAACAGTAGGACAGGCATTCCTGCCTGTCCCGGTCAAGAAATGGAAGAACCTTCAAGAGAAGGGACAGACTGGAAAGTCTGTCCTACGACAAGGAATAGAAATCAGGAGCGGGAACATGAACTCTGAGATCAACGTAAAGTTTGAGATCGATAGAACAACTGTCCGCTTGCTCGTAATACTAGCGGCATTAGTTGCCATCATCGTAATTGGTTCACACTCGGTAGCTGCCCAGGAAGTGGCCGAGACCATCCGTATCAACACCCGCGTTGTTTTCATGGATGCGCTAGTCAAGGATAAGCGCACCGGCGTACCTATCGCCGATCTCACTACTGAGAATTTCGAGATCTACGACAATGGAACTCTGCGTCCGGTTTCCTACTTCACGCGTGAAGGTCAGGCGCGCAAGCCACTCGCTTTGATTTTGATTCTCGACTTGCGCGACGACGGCGCCGGACGTTTTCTCAAGCGACCGGAAATTCTCAAAGCCATCGGCGACGAGCTGGCAAAGCTTTCGCCGGAAGATGAAGTGGCGATTCTGGCGATGGATATTAACGGCGAGGATGAAAAGCGCGTTTGGCTCACCGATTTCACTCGCGACCACCCGCAAATTGTCGCCGCCCTCGCGCGTGCGCCAAAGTTTGTCGACGTAGATCCTGAAGATGCTGACGCCAAAGCTGCCAGAATGAACAAAACGCAGAACAATAAAAGCGACGCGGACGGCGGCACCAGTTTGACCTTAGGCTCCGACTTGGGCTCTGATCCGTCTGCGAAGGAAGCCGCAAAAGATACTCCGAAAGATTCAAGCGGTCCCGGTCCGGGAACGCCAAGGTCGGAAGAGAATGTGCAGGTAGAAGTCATCAAGGGAAAAAATGGCGCAGTGGTAACGCGCACTACCAGGCCTGATGGATCGGTTGACGTGAAGCGCGTAAACAAGAAAGGCGACGTCACCCTTGAACTGGACAGTATTTACGATATGGCGGCGGCCGTGCGAGATACCACCCGCAAATCCCAAAAGGAACGTCCTAACTCACAAACGGCCGTTGTCTGGGTGTCAGATGGCATTGCCCCAATCTTCTTCGAAGACCGCGATGCAACCGAGGAATTAGTACTACGTTCCAATGTGATCTTTAATTCGTTGACGACGGAGTTGAGGACGCTCTTCAAGTTATTCATGCCGATCGCAAAACCGATCGCGGGCAAGTTCGGTGTCAGTGTTTACGGCAGCGCGAAGCGCCTGGCCCAGCAGTCGGGCGGCGAAGCGGTGAAGGTAAAACGCACGAAAGACTACGCCGCCGGTCTCAGCAAGATCATTGGCAACCTGACCGCGCGCTACAGCCTGGGCTTCACGCTCGCCGAGGATGAGATGGACGACGGGCGCTTGCATAACCTGGAAGTGAAAGTGAAGGCGCCTGACACCAAAGGCAAGACACGGAAACTCGAAGTCAGTTCGCGGCGCGGCTACTACATGTCAGAGACTGGCGAAAGAATAGCGAAAGAACCAACTGCCGCGAAGACGCAGTAGTGAGAGATCAGATTCCACCGCGCAGCTGCAACCAAATTACTGGCAAAGTGTTCGGCCAGTCCCGGAGGGACGAAACGTTTATAGATCAATCGTTACAGAGATCCCCAAGCTCCAGAGGAGCGAAATGTTCGCGGGGCCAGATTGCGAAACATTTCGCTCCTTTGGAGCTGGGTCTTGGTTTTGTGTCGCTGTACCTATAAACATCTGGCTCCTCCGGAGCGAGGGCAGATAGCAAGAACCTGCGGAATAGCCCTCTCAATCGAAAACAGAAGTCCTTCCTCGCCTCCTAACGTGGGCACTCCCCTCGATCAAAACTATCCTTTTGGTTGCCAGACGACTTGCATAGAGGATTCGATCACACCCGTGAAGTTCTTCTAAGAATAACGCGATCCTTCTCCCACTCGAAGGGCGTATCCGTGAAGAGAATATTGATCTTGTCTGGAAGTATTATTCCTGAATCCGAACGATACTTACCTGAGCTTGGTGTAATCGTACAGCCGCCAAAAGCGTAACTGAGTTCGTCGGCAAACTCCCCAAGGATTCGGTCATAGATGGGACCTGGCAGGTCAGGAATGAATATCTCGATGCGTACCTTCTCGGATAGCGGCAATAAGTTTCTCCGTGCGTTTGGTGAAAGCCTTCACGCGCTTCAATGCTTGCTCGCGAGTAACCTTTTCCCTTTTTGGTCGTTCGATTCTAATTTGTTTCTTAAGTAACTTCACAGCCGCCTCCTGGTTGGGAATATTAGCGGGACGGAACATCCTTAGCAAGTTCACCCTGCCCTGATAAGGACTGGCGAAGAGGGCACACGACGCGCCGCATAAGATCACCTAATCCGTACTCGCGTCGCCGATCCGCGCTACAATACTGGTTAGATTTCATGGGTCGCTATGGACATCTCGGGAAAAACAATATGGCAGCAAGCTGCGGGTGACACCGATCGTGACTACTCGGCACTGTGTCTAAAGTGGGGCGTCATTTTGAATGGACCCGGTGATGCCGGTAAGTGGCCTACGTGTGAAGCGCAACTGCGCAATGATCATCGGTCGTCAAAAAAGATCTCCGACCTAAGACGCTTTGCTGATGAAATGCAAGACGGCGATCTCGTTGTGCTGCGAATCGGAACAGCGGCGGTGCTGGGTGTCGGCCAGGTTGTTGGCTCCTATGAGTGGGTTGATGACTTTGGCGATATTGACGGTTGGAATTTACAGCACGTCAGACGCGTCCGGTGGTTATGGGAATGCCCAGAATTTTATGGCCGAAAATCTCTCCCACCATTCGACACTTATGCTCTAAAGCTAGGCGATACAACGCAGAAGCTGAACGTCGGCCCAGTAACTGAGTGGCTTTCTCAACTCCCCATTCCTGACGAAGCATTCTCTACTCCCCTGGCCGCGTTGCCAGCACCCGCCGAGCAGAACGACATATCTGTAGAATCGGTTTCGGAGTTTTTATTTGACCACGGCGTTGCAAGTGCCTCAATAACAAACCTCCTACAAGAGATCGGAGAACTTACGCGCATCGCCAAGTGGTATCAGCGCTCAGCCAAACCATCGGAGCACGAAACAGTTGCGTATCTCGTGGTTCCGCTACTGCGTGCTCTCGGCTGGACGCCGCAACGAATGGCGGTGGAGTGGAACCACGTTGATGTGGCGCTGTTTGAGCAGCTTCCGCGGAGCGACAGCACTCTTCGGGTTGTTGTCGAAGCCAAGAAGATGGATAACTCCTGCCTCTCGGCAGTATCGCAGGCCATGTCATACGCGAGCGGTAAACCTGCATGCCATCGGCTAATTGTCACGGACGGCCTTCGTTATGGCATACACATTCGCAGTGGACTCGATCCGTTCAGCCTCTACGCCTACATGAATCTGGCTCGGCTAAGGCAAGACTACCCTGTCTATGAATGCAAAGGTGCGAAGGATGCTCTTCTTGCTATGGCACCAGAGTGGCGAGCGAGTGAAGTCTAACGGGACGTTCCAGCGTGTTCCTGCCTTCGCTTTGCTAAGTCGGATGACTACCCAACAGATCCTCCTGATGACCGGCCTGTACCTGGCTGCGTTGGTCGCCGTCACCTACTTCACTCGCGCGACTGCGCGTCGTGTCATGGGAGCACTCGTTGGTGGGGCAGTTGTCGCACTCCTGGCATTGAAAATAATCGCACTGTGCGAGGCGCTCGGGTGGTGGCACATACCGTTTCTCGCAACGCCATCCTTTCTGCCCCTGTTCTACTTCGGGCTCGCAATCTCGTGTACGCCAATCTATCTCGTCACCTGGCGAGTGGCGCGCCGCTTCGGCTGGCGGGGGCTGGCAGTTTGCGTTGGCATCGTGGCCGTAATTGGCCCACCGCGGGACTACTTGTACGCCGCGACGTTTCCGAAGTGGATGGTCTTCAGTCCGGGCATTGCACCCGTCCTTGCAGACTCCGCGGCTTACATCATGATTGTCGTTGTGGGGCACGCTGTGATGCGCCTATTGGCCGGCCCCGCCCGCGCGGACCGTCTGATCCAGTAGTCCCGGAGGGACGTAATATTTATAGACCGCGGAGGCCAATAGATTCCCCGCTCTGGAGGAGCGGAATGTTGTTGATCCGGTTCATATGGACCTAAAACATTTCGCTTCCATGAAGCTCCAAGCGTCGGGTCCGACGCGAAATCTATAAACATCCGGCTCCTCCGGAGCTAGCACGTCCTCTAAATCGTGTACAAAGGATTTACCTACCGCTGTTCGATTGGTACGAACGGAAGATCGCGTCCGCCGATGTACTCCGCGCGTGGGCGGATGAGTTTGTTGTCGGCGTACTGCTCAAGGATGTGGCCAGTCCAGCCTGAGATGCGGCTGACGGCGAAGATGGGCGTGTAGAGGTCGAGCGGGATTCCCATCATGTAGTAGGTCGAGGCGGAGAAGAAGTCCACGTTTGGATAGAGGCCCTTCTCCTTCATCATCACTTCTTCAACCTTGCGAGACATCTCATACCACTTCGAGTCGCCTGCCGCTTCGCCAACCTCTTGCGAAAACCGACGAAGATGAGTGGCACGCGGATCTTCGGTCTTGTAAACGGCGTGACCGAAGCCCATCATCTTTCGTTTCGCGGCCAGGGCCTTCTTCACGTAAGGCTCGACATTCTCAACCGAACCAATTTCCAGCAGGGTTCTCATTACGGCTGTGTTGGCGCCGCCATGAAGTGGACCTGACAACGCGCCGATGGCTGCGGTCACGGCTGCGTACATGTCCGCCAGGGTTCCGGCGACGACGCGAGCCGTAAACGTTGAGGCGTTCAATTCGTGATCGGCATGAAGCGTCAGACAAATATCAAAGATGCGCGCATCGCGTTCGGAAGGTTTCTCACCGCGAAGCAGATACAGGAAACTCGGGGCGATATTCAGAGAAGGATCTGGTTCAACCGGCTCCAGTCCACGGCGAATGCGATCAGAGGCCGCGACGATCGTGGGAAACTGAGCGGTGAGCCGGATAGCCGTCTTCAGACTCGTCTCGCGAGAGATATCGCGAGCATTCGCATCAAAGAATTCAAGAGCAGAGACTGCGGTACGCAAGACATCGATCGGATCCGCTGCGCGCGGAAACTGCTTCATCAACGCGATTAGTTCAGCGGGTATCGCGTAGGACGCCCTTAACGATTGCTCTAATTCCGAAAGCTCCGCGCGGTTTGGAAGACGCTTGTTCCAAAGCAGGAAGACTACTTCCTCGAAGCTGGCATGCTGGGCCAGGTCGTGGATGTTGTAGCCCTGGTAAATTAGTTCGCCCTTTTCACCATTGACATCGGATATTGACGAGGTAGCTGCGGCAACTCCTCTGAGTCCTGCTGCTGAGCTGCTGCTTGACGGGTTTGCGGTATTAGTCATGAAGTTTTTTGTATGGACCCGAAGATAACAAACCGAAACCATGCGTGACAAGTTACGGTGCTGAAGCTAACGCCTTCTCTGTGCAACCTTTGTGTTCCCCGTGTCTCTGTGGTTATCAATTCAAATTCATTCACCACTGAGGCACAGAGGACACAGAGGCAACACAGAGAAATACGCTACACGCCGGTAATTATCACTGGGTCCCCGCGTTGCACCTTCAGTACTTTTGCTGCTGACTCGTCTCGTGCAGCTATCTCCAAAAACCCTGCACTACCCCACATTCCAAACACCCTGGCTTTGCTTTTGGTTTCTTCAGCGAAGTAGTTGCGAAACGAAGTCACCGATTTCCCTTTAACCCTAAGCGTAGCGCCTGAGGCAATCATCTCTGTAGTCAAATCAGCCTGCGTAATGTTCGTCACACAGTTTCCGAAACCGTCGATGTGGATTATTCGCGCCAGCAGTCTGCCGTCACGAGAGGTCGTCGGCCGCAACGGTTGTAGCCGAACGATATTGGAAATCAAACTCCCCAACTCGGCCGGTTTTACCCCATTCGACAACGCCGCGGCCACTGGCGCAAAAACATCGCGACCATGGAAGGACGTGCTAACGGGATGACGAAAGTATTTAGCCTTATCGAGATGAAAAAGTTCGGGCGTAACGCCTAGGTTCTCCTCAGCTTCGCAGACGTAACTAAAGATTCCATTGTCCGGACCAACAAAAAACTGCTCACCCAATTTGATCAAGATGGGCCGGCGAGCTGAGCCTACTCCCGGATCGACCACCGCAAGATGAATCGTACCGGCGGGAAAAGATGAACAGGCGGCCAGCAGTGTGAAGGCCGCGGCCTCAATGTCCTGCGGAGGAATGTCGTGCGTGATGTCGACGATGTTGGCCTTTGGATTGGCGGCCAGAATTATTCCTTTGACTGCCGCGACGAAGTAATCCGCGCTGCCAAAGTCGGTAAGCAATGTAACGATAGGGACACGGAGGCGCGAAGACGCAGAAACGCGGAGACGCGGCTTCTGACCGTGTCCCCGCGTCCTCGTGTCTCCGCGTCGGTTTTTCAATCCACGCCGCTTTTCCACTTAGTGAGTCTTACTCGACACGCGTCTCATTTGCCGTGCGAATTTTCATCTGCTGGCCACGATCAAGACGTACGTCCTGTCCTCGCTTGGTGAAGACACTTCCGGTCCCAACGCCCGCACCAATCGCAGCGCCAATCGCCGCGCCTTTGCCGCCGCCGACAACGGCTCCAATGATCGCGCCGATGCCGGTGGTAGCACCCACCCTGGAAATATCATCTTTGGTTGAGCTTCTTCCCTTTACTCCGCCTTCAGGATCCACCGTGCCGGCCTCATCACGGTTTCCCATGTCGATAAGTTCAACTACGTCGGCGTTCAGCTGGGCCGTGCGGCCGTCCGGCAGGTTGATCGATTCGAACGACAACTGCATTTCGGACGTTCCCTTCACTTTTCCAGCGCGCTTAACACGCGTCACGCGACCATCGACGATTGCACCCGCAAATTCACGCGGCTCGATAACGCGAGCCTGAAAGCGATCGCCGCGCTGGCTGGCATCGGTGGAAAGAGCCGACTCCAACTCAACCAGAAGAATCGAATCACGTGGAATGAAGACCGGGCCATTCATCGCGCCACTAGTTTGGCTGTTTGTTTGGCCACTCGTTTGAACGCCGGTGGTTTCTCCTGAAGTACCTGGATCGTTGTCAGGCGGGTTGCCGGGGGCTGAATCAGTTGTGCCGCGTCGCGAAAGTCCTGTGGGTATGGACGACTCAAAGGGGCGGTGATCGTAGCCGGCGTTGTAGCCTGTTTCAAAGCCCTGCTGATAACCGTCGCGATAGTCTTCGATCGTTCCCCAGGTTTCGTTGAAAGAGCGGTCGCCGCGTTGATAGTCCTCATTGCCGCGAAAGTCGCGGGCGGCATGTTCGGCAATGTCTCGCGAGCCGGCGCTGAAACCGTCTGAATAGCCGGTGCGATAGCCGCGTTCCAATGCAGTCGCCTGGCCCGTCTGGGCCGCGAAGGTCGAAGCGTGAGAAACGGGGGTCAATATCCTCGCCCATGACGTCATCGTGAGCGCAATCAAAACTACCAGGGGAATTCTAAGATATTTCATTTTGCTGTTCCTTCCAGAGATTTACGACGCTGAAGCTGCCGTAGGTGTCTTGGGAGAGTTGCCTCGAATATCACGCTGCTATTGTAACGCAAATGGCTACTCCTTGACCTGTCACCGCTTTGGCCCAGGGATGCTTGACGCCCTATTCTTGCAATCCTCTCAACCTTACGGTGGCCGCGACAGGTCGCGACCGGCCAAAGCGGCGACTGGTCGCCGCACTCCAAAAGGTTACAAGCGTGCCTTGACCGTCTCTATGGTGCGTCCTAGACTCAAATCGCACGAACATTGAATAGATTTGCTTCGTGCAAAACTGACTTGGCCCTCAGATGCCGGTTTTGGCTTACTGGTTGGCATTGACTCGCAAGGGCGACCGCAACTGAATGGCAGAAACTCGCAAAGTTTATCTGGATCATAGTGCCACGACGCCGGCTGACGGCCGGGTGGTCGAGGCGATGTTGCCGTATCTGACGGCGAAGTTTGGCAACGCGTCGAGCGTGCACTCGTTCGGACAGGAGGCGCGGGCGGCCGTCGATCGGGCGCGTCGTGAGGTGGCAGCCCTTATCGGTGCACGCGCCAATGAGATTGTGTTCGTCTCTGGAGGCACGGAAGCGAACAACCTGGCTATTCGAGGAATCACTGATGCCAGTCAGTCGAAGATGAACTTGTCCAATGGAAGCTCGTCAAAAAAGGGCCACGTGATCACGTCCAGCATCGAGCACTCGTCCGTCCGTGGGATCTCTGACGAACTTGAAAAGCGTGGCTGGGACATTACGCGTTTGCCGGCCTACGAAGAAGGGATCGTGCGGCTGGAGGATGTCCGTGACGCGCTACGGTCGGACACGGTGTTGATTTCAGTGATGCTTGCCAACAATGAAATCGGCACGCTTCAGCCGATTGCAGAAATTGGCGCACTCGTCCGCGAGGAGCGCGCTCGCGGACGCCAACTCTGGTTCCACACCGATGCCGTGCAGGCCGCCGGGCGAATTTCACTGAACACGCAAGCGCTGGGTTGCGATCTCCTGTCGCTTTCGGCTCACAAACTCTACGCGCCCAAGGGAACGGGCGCGCTGTTCGTGCGACGCGGGGTACGCCTGGTTTCGCAGAATGTCGGTGGGCATCAGGAACGTGAGAAGCGGGCCGGCACCGAAGGAGTCCCGGGTATTGTGGCGTTTGGCGTGGCGGCGAAACTCGCTCGCGAGGAAATGGCGGAGCGATCAGAACACGAGCGACGACTGCGCGAACGTTTTGAGGCGGGAGTAACTGAGCGTGTTGAAGAGATCGTTTTCAACGGTGACTGCGCGCGACGTTTACCACATCTTTCAAACATTTCATTTCGCTTTATCGAAGGCGAAGGCTTGCTGATTAGCCTTGATCTCCAGGGCGTTGCCGTATCAACGGGCTCGGCCTGTTCTTCGGGCACACTTGAGCCGTCGCCGGTTATCCAGGCGCTGGGCCGCAATGACGAACTCGCTCGTGGCGCGATTCGCTTCAGCTTTGGGAAAGACAATACTGCGGATGATGTCGACTACGTCCTTGAGGTCCTTCCGCGTGTCGTCGAAAAGCTGCGACAACTGTCTCCGCTTAACAAGGTTCGACGTTCGGAATTTGAAGCTAGCAATTCACGAAGCCTTTAGCACAAGTTGCAGATGCGATCCACGAAAGGACACAAACTAAGACGAAACGTGCTTCGTGTGATTTCGTGTAATTTAGTGGATCGTATCGTCTCCTGAACTGCTCGTTTGCGTTTCATTACTCGCAACCTCGAAATTCGAAGTCTGAAACCTTGTACTCAGAAACCTTCAAAGATCATATCGCCAACCCCCGCAATGTTGGTGAACTCTCCGACGCTAACGCCACCGGCGAAGAAACCAATCCTGTTTGTGGTGATCGCCTGCGCCTCTCGCTGCGTGTGCGTGGAGGCGTAATCCAAGCTGCCGGATTTCTTGCCTATGGCTGTCCACCGACGCTGGTCTGTGGATCGGTTTTGACGGAGTTGATAATTGGCAAGACTGTTGAGGAAGCAATGCTGCTGACGCGCAGGCAACTGGTTGATGCTGTCGGAGGGCTGCCTTCAAGAAAGCAACATGCTGCGGCACTGGCTATTGAAACTCTTAGAACTGCGATCGAAGCCGGCTGCAGCGACCTTCTCAAACAGGCCGCAGAATAAACAAGCCGTTCTTCCTTTGAGGCGAAAATTTTGACGGCGTGTCGTTGAAGCCAAGTTGAATGACAGCCTTCAACCAGCCTGCGAAGCTGAATGCTTTCGGCCCCAACTATTTTGCTTGTGCTTGAGACCGGTAGTCGGAACCCTGGCAGAATCGGCAACGGTCAACGATTAGAGAGACTGCGTCGAGTCGATTGCGGAGTAGCGACAGGCCGCTGATGGTATTCAGGCCCGCAGTATTTTTTGGGCTCAGTGCCAAGCACGAAGGTCCGCGTGCGAATCACTGGACAAGTCTCCACGGCAATCAGTCCCGTTGTAGGATCGATGTCGAGTGTGATGGTGCCCTCCAGCCGCCCGTTTTCGTCGGTTCGCAGATCTGATCGCGGCGACCTTCGCGGCGAGGGGCTTGGCGAGGGTTCAACCACCGTTGGCGGCAATACCGAATCCGATAGCGGTGTCACTTCTGTTTCCGGCGTCGCTTCCGTTTCGAGCTCCTCGTCCGTTGAAACCTGCGGAGAGGTGCCGTTAATGAACAGCTCGACGCGCTTGTCAGTTGCGTCGGGCTCAGCGGGTCCGCCGGTCTTTGGATTTATCGCGACCTCCTGGATACCCTCCGGCATTTGCCAGTCGCCCTGCCATTCCGGATGCTCGCCCAGCGCCACCTCCATGAAATCGGCCCAGATTGGCAAAGCAGAATTTGCTCCGGTTAGGCCCAGTTGCGAGCCATCGTCAAATCCAACCCACACCACGCAAACCAGATTGGGTGTGTACCCGGCAAACCAGCCGTCACGCGACGTTCCGGTCTTCCCTGCCACATTTGCCTTTAATCCGCGCGCCCTCACCTTAGCCGCGGTGCCGCGATTGACCACATCCTTCATAAACGAAGTCATCACGTAAGCGACGTCGGGGCGCAGCATTTCGTTCTTCTGCGGCGTAGGCGCGGCAATGGTCACTCCGCCGCCCGTGGTAATGCGATTGATTGCGATGGGCGTGGTGCGTGTTCCCAGTGTGGCAAAGCCAGTGTAGGCGGAGGCCACTTGCAATGGCGTCGCTTCACTTGTGCCCAAAGCCATCGCCGGATAGGCGCGTGCTGGTTTCGGCAGTCCGGCCTTTGCAGCGAGGCTCATGACGCGGCCGATCGTTACCTCCATCGCCACATCCACGGTTATGACGTTAAGACTGTGGACCAACCCATCGCGCAGAGTTACGGGAGCGTGACTGTACGTGTCGCCAAAGTTGCCCGGCGAGTATTCCTGGTTGTCGTATGTAAACGTCTTCGGCTCATCGAGGTAAGTCGTGGCCGGCGTGATAACTCGCGGGACCGGATCGTATGCTGTATTGAGTGCAGTGGCGTAGACGAAAGGCTTGAACACTGAACCTGGTTGGCGCAAAGCATCAGACGCGCGATTGAGTTGGCTCTTACCGTAATCGCGGCCACCAACCATCGCCACAATTTCACCGGTCTTAGCGTTCATTGCAACCAGCGCTGCCTGCAACGTCCCCGGCTCGAAGCGTTTGGACTCGACCTTGTCCAGCGCGGCAAGCTGTTTTGTAACCGCGGCGTAAGCTGCTCGTTGCAGATCGAGATCGACAGTTGTGTAAATGCGCAGGTGGTCCGCGGCGCCGGGTCCGGCAATGATGTCGCCCAACTGACCTTGAACATAGTCGGCAAAATAGGGCGCATCCGAAATGTCAATCCGGCCCTTCGTCGGCGCCACTGTTAGGGGGACTTGCTTGGCCTGATTCGCTTCGTCCCCGGAAATCTCGCCTGTTTCCGCCATGTTGTCCAGGACCTGGTTGCGACGAGCGGTAGCCGTGGCTATATCGTGATAGGGGTTGTAACGATTCGGACTGCGAATTATGCCTGCCAGAAACGCCGACTCCGGCAGCGTTAGCGTGGTCACGTCTTTGTTGAAGTACGCATCGGCGGCTTCTCCGAAACCATTTATCGAAAACCCAGCTTGCTGACCCAGATAAACCTGGTTGCAGTAGAGCTCAAATATCTGCTCCTTCGAGAGGCGCGTTTCGAGAATCACCGACATGTAAGCTTCGGCAACCTTGCGCTTCAAAGTCTTCTCTGGAGAAAGCAGCAGATTCTTGACTAACTGCTGCGTGATACTCGAACCGCCCTGACGGGCAATCGGAGAGCTGGGATCAGAATCGTAACGGCGAATTAGCGCTCTGAGAATGCCTCGCACGTTCACACCGTAATGTTCAAAGAACGCCCGGTCTTCAGTCACGGTAATCGCCTTGACCAGATGTGGCGGCAGATCGTTAAAGCCGACCACTTTGCGCTTCGCGCGCTCGCGTCCCGTGACTGAACTGATCAGCTCGGGCTCAAGCCAGGCCTTGTCCAGCCGGGCTTTGGTCTCCAGGTCGGTGAGGGCGCTGATTGTTTTGCCGCCGCGCGCGAATTGAACTCGCACACTTTGAAACTGGCGCAGGCCATCCACAGTTATGTTTTCGCTCGGTTCAACGTCAACGCTTCCATCACCAACCGCATAGCGTCCGCGCGCTTTGTCTGCCTGCTGCGTCTTCTCAACATAGCCGGCATGTTTAAGAAGCTCGATTAGTTTGTCTGGGGTGAGCGTTTGTCCGATGCGAAGCTGCTTCGGAGCTGCGTAGATTCCGGCAGAACGAGTAAAGACCTCGCCCTTGAGAAGGTTGTCGATACGACCTGAGAAGACAGTCCAATAATAGACAAGACATCCGACAAGAACCGTTGTCAACACGAGTACAGGGATGATGACTATCGGGCTGAACAAGCGATGAAGGACGCGCCGTTTGAAGCTTACGGGTGGTTCAGCGTAGGCAACGATGCGGGATCTGTTCCGGGATTCCGTACGGGACCGCTTCCCGGTTGGGGGCATTTCCTCGGGTGGGTATCTTACGGGCATAAAAGACAGGCGATAGACCTTGTGGGTCTCGCATCGCGGCGAAAGAAAAAGTGGTCAGTCGTCCATCCTCGCATTCAAATGCTAACCTCTGGAGGAGTGCGTGTCTACTTGATCCTATTCCCCTACCGTTTAGGCTTAGGCCCGATGGGCCGGTATTCAATAGCCACGTCCGTGAGGGCGTGGATCAATTCCGCCCCCGGGACTGAGCGCCGAAGGTGCGCCACAACGGCCGGGCGCTTACGATTAAACTGCCGGCCCTTGGGGCCTCAAGAGCCTTTAGCTCCTCGACCACGCCCTCACGGACGTGGCTATTGAATACCGGCCCTTCGGGCCTTTCTTGTGTCGAACCTCAATTGACAGCCCCTTTTTCTTTAGTTAACGTCCTGCGGCACCTGAAGTTTAACCCTGCTTAGATGCGTTGTCTGATGTATGAGATTCACCCCTACCGGCACACGATCGTTATCAGGGAATAATCGCCGCATTCTCTTCGCCCTGGCCGCGGTGCTGGTCGCTATCGTCTTTGGCGCTCTCGGCTTTTATGTAATCGAGGGTTGGTCAATACTTGATAGCCTTTACGCCTCAGTGCAGACGGTCACCACGGTTGGCTATGGAGATCTGACGCCGGCGACCAGGAATGGACGAATTTTTTCCACGGTCTTCATGCTGGCGGGGGTTGGGGTAGTGCTTTATGCTCTGACCACGACCGTACACGCGATAGTCCAATCGGAACTGATCGCCACCTTTGGCCAGCGCCGAATATCACGAAGAATGAGCAAACTAAGAGATCATTTCATCATCTGCGGTGCCGGACGCGTGGGCTCTCACCTGATTCGCGGACTACGGGGCAGCGCG
This sequence comes from Pyrinomonadaceae bacterium, assembly GCA_050747225.1. Taxonomy (GTDB): domain Bacteria; phylum Acidobacteriota; class Blastocatellia; order Pyrinomonadales; family Pyrinomonadaceae; genus PSRF01. The sequence continues at coordinate 6,001 of JBOGOP010000059.1, read as the reverse complement.
GAGCCGTTTATCGTTATCGAGCGAGACCCGCAGACCGTCGCGGAACTGACAGACCTTGGCGTCATCGCGATGGTGCGGGATGCCACGCTCGAAGAAAGCTTGCGGGAGGCCGGGGTCGAACGTGCGCGCGGACTTGCCGCCTGCTTGCCCGACGATGCGGACAATGTTTATGTCGTGCTGACTGCGCGCGATTTGAATCCGCGCTTGCACATAGTGGCGCGCGCCGCCGAGGAGCAGGCGGAGCCGAAGCTCATTCGCGCTGGGGCGAATCGGGTGGTGGCGCCGACGATTATCGGCGGCCATCGCATGGCAATGGCCCTGACAAAACCCGCGGTAGACGATTTTCTTGGCTCGATCACCGCGAACAAGTTGGAGTTGGCTTTTGAGCAACTGGAAGTCGATGCCGGGTCGACACTGATCGGGCAGAAGCTGAGCGAAACAAACATCCGCTCGGAACTTGATATCGTTGTCGTCAGTATACGTCGCAGTGATGGGCAAATACTTTTTAACCCCAGCGGCGAAGCAATGATTCAGAATGGCGACATCCTTATTGCCATCGGACACGCTGAGTCGCTGATGAAACTTGCAGCGCTCGCGAAAGGCGCACTGAAGTCCAATGTCCAAGGTCCAACGTCCAAAGTCTAAAACCTGATGGCCTTTCAACTCTCATGAAGCTAGGCGTTAATACAGTTCTTGACTTTGGACTTTGGACTTTGGACTTTGGACATTGGACTTTGGACTATGAAAATCTTAGTTACCGGCGGCAGTGGTTATCTGGGCACGCACGTCCGGCTTTTTTTTGCCGCCGATGATTTTTCGCGCCGCTCAGGCCGCGACATCCTTAGTGCTGACGATCTGGAACGGGTCGCCGATTACGACGCCGTCATCCACCTCGCTGCTTATCTGGACAAGGATCCTGCCGGCGCCGAGCTTTGCTTTCGTACAAATGCCGAGGCAGCTGCGCACGTCGTCGATCATTTGCGGCCAGGTGCGGCATTCATCTATGCATCGACGAAAGACGTTTACGGAGCCAGCGCAGACTCGTATACAGAAGTTCCCGAGACTTGCCCCACCGAATACTCAGGACAGACGGCATTGGAATGGTCGAAGTTGATCGGCGAACGCTATGTTGAATACTACGCGCGGCAGCGCGGCGTTCGCGCCTGCATCTTCCGAATGTCTAACGTCTATGCTCGGCATTCGCCTGGTAATGAGTCGGGCTTTGTGACTCACTATGTAGAGTCAGTGAAGCGCGGCTGGCCGATTCGGCTGCCGTTGAACGGCCAGGCTGTTCGAGACATCCTGCATGTGGACGACTTCTCGCGGGCATGCCGAGCCTTCATTGATTCGTCACGTGTCTACGGACTGTATAATCTGGGCGGCGGCAGGGAAAACTCGGCGACGTTAATTGATATTGTTTCGACGGTCGGCAGGATGATTGAGCTTGAACCCAACCTCGTAAACGACGACAGTTTGCCGCATCCTGTGCCGCTTAATTATGTTTCTGATTTGACACGGATTCGCGAACAACTGAACTGGAAACCTGAGATTGGGATCGAGGAAGGGCTGCGTTCTATGTTGTAGATCGAATTGGGCTTTGGTCTTAGGTCTTTGAGTTTTCTTGTTGGCTGATGCCCTGCGCCATCAGCACAAAGACCTAAGACCCAAGACCTAAGACCAAAGCCCACATTTAGAATGAGTGAACTCAACGTAAAGCCAATCGATCGGATCGTCGTTCGCGGAACCAACTGGGTCGGCGATGCGGTGATGACTATCCCTGCTCTCCGGCAGCTGCGACGTCTGTTTCCGAAAGCGCAGATCACTCTCGCTACTCGATCCTGGGCTGAAGGACTCTTTGCAGACGCCGACTTTCTCGATGATCTGCAAGTTCACGAAGGCAGCGGTCTGCGTTCTGTTGTGCAGCAGGTACGCCAGTGGCGCAAGCGCAACTTTGACCTGGCCATCCTGCTTCCGAATTCTCTTGAGACTGCGCTGGTCGCTTCCCTCGCCCGCGTGCCGTTGCGAATCGGCTACGCGACAGATGGCCGTCAGGCACTGCTCACACATCCTTTGGCCTTACCGGAATGGCGCGAGTCGAAGCATGAAGTTTTTTATTACTTGAAAATCGTTGCCGAGCTGGAGTGGCTTATCAATCAGCAGCAAACTTTTCTTGACATGCAACCTGATGGCTCTTTGGAAGTAAATGAGGCTCGCAAATCTGTCGCACGCGATTTTCTTCGTGCGCGCGGTGTAGACGAAGGCAAACCGTTGGTGGCGCTCTGTCCGGGCTCGATCAACAGCAGGGCCAAGCGTTGGCCCACCGAGCGCTACGCAGAGCTTGCGGATCGATTGATAGACGAATCAGGCGCACAGGTTTTGCTGATTGGCTCCAGCGCCGAGGCTGAAGTTTCGCTCGAAGTTAGCCGGCAAATGCGCAACCAGCCGCTGATGCTAACGGGTCAGACTGATCTCGCCGAGTTGGTGGCGACTCTCAGCTTAGTGGATCTATTAGTGACAAATGACACCGGACCGGCCCACATTGCTTCCGCCCTTGGTCGGCCCACACTGGTCATCTTCGGACCGACGAATCCATTGACGACACGCCCGTTTTCACCCTTTGGCGAGATTGTGCGCGAGCCGCCGGATTGCGCGCCCTGCATGTTGCGAGACTGCCCGATCGATCATCGCTGCATGACGGCCATAACTCCCGCCGGCGTTTTCGAACGCGCGCGCGAGCTGTTGTCTGGCAAGGCGGAGGTTGTCTGTCAATCAAGTCCGCTTTCTGAAGCAATCAACAAATTAAGGTTCGCGGGACAACTGGAATGAAGCGCGCAGTTTTCATTGACCGCGACGGGACGATTTCAGAAGAGGTGGGTTATATCAACCACCCATCGCGCTTTCGCGTGTTCCCATACGCGGCGGCTGCAATCAAGCACCTCAACGAGGCTGGTTGGCTTGCAGTCGTAGTAACAAATCAGGCGGGGGTGGCGCGCGGATATTTTTCGGAGGACATGATTCAAACGGTTCACGCAGAGATGAAGGCGGAACTTGAGGCTGCAGGCGCCAGGCTCGACGCCGTGTACTATTGCGCTCATCATCCGTCTGTTGGTGAGCCGCCGTATCGTTTCGATTGTGACTGCCGCAAGCCGAAGCCTGGACTAATTTCACAAGCGGCCCGGGATTTTAGTGTCGACCTTGCCGGGAGCTGGATGGTGGGAGACCGCTACAGTGATGTCGAACTCGCCCGAAACGCAGGTGTGAAGTCGATGTTTGTGATGAGCGGTTACGGTCGCGGCGAGTGGGAACATCAACGCCTGAACTGGACCGAGCAGCCCGATATGGTCGCGGAGAATTTGCTGGAAGCGGTGCAGATTATCGTCGCGCAATAAACTTGGAGTGCGCCGATTTGTGGTGCGCCGATTTGGAGTGCGCCGGCAGAGCGAAGCGGCGACGGCGCTTTGGATTAACCTCGACCGAGACAAAATTCAGAAGTAGATCGAAAGCGGTGTCTCCCGACTCGTCGGGATTGCCACCGCACTCCAAATTGGGAGGACACTATTGACCGTTGAGCGAACATTGTTACAGGAGCGTCTGCTAGGTATCGTCAAACGCTTTCCGCAGCGTCGCATTCTGGTCGTTGGCGACTCGGTTGCCGATCAGTTTATTTACGGCGCCATTAGCCGCGTTTCGCGCGAGGCGCCGGTCTTCATCCTTCATCACGAGCACACGGAGACGTTGCCCGGCGGCGCGGCAAACTGCGCTCTGAACTTAGCTTCACTCGGTGCGAAGGTTTCGCTCATCAGCGTTGCCGGCGATGACGAGGCTGGGCGCGCTCTGGTGGAGAAGTTGACAGCCGCGGGCGTCGACTGCAGTGGCGTCCTAACATCCTCCGCGTTACGAACTACGACCAAGGTGCGAATACTCGCGGGACAGTTACACTCTACTCGTCAACAGGTGATCAGGATCGACTATGAAGGCGAACCTCTAAACGACGCTGAATTGCGCGCGCGGTTGCGCGACATCGTGTTGGAACAAACCCAGGTAGCGGACGCGGTGATCATCTCCGATTACAACTACGGTGTTGCGGATGCGGAAATGGCCTCGTTCGCGCGTGACGCTGCAGCCGCGCGAAAGATTCCCGTGTTAGCTGACTCGCGTTTCCGGCTCGCAGATTTTGTTGGCTTTACTTCGGCAACGCCAAACCAGGATGAAGTCGAGCAACTCTTGGGAAAGGGTTTTGCCGATTTTGCCGAATTGGAAACTGCCGGTGAAGAGTTGCGAGAGCGTCTGGGATATCGCGCCTTGCTCGTGACGCGTGGCAGCAATGGAATGATGTTGCTTGAAGCTGGAGTGGCGGCAATTCACCTCGAGGCTGTCGGTGCGCGTGAACCGGTTGATGTGACCGGTGCGGGCGACACCGTGATGGCTGCCTACACCCTCGCGCTTGCTTCCGACTCTTCATTTCCGGATGCGGCGCGGCTGGCAAATTATGCCGGTGGTCTGGTGGTCATGAAGCGTGGCACCGCGTCAGTCACGCGCGAAGAACTGGAAAACTCCGTCATGCACTCCGAGCTTGCTTAGTTAGAACTTGGCGTCAGCTAACCAGATGATTGATTCCACCTCCCTGATACTCGATCGCGAGGCGCTCATCACGCGCACAGCGGCCGCGAGGGAAAGCGGCTCCCGGATTGTGCTGGCTAACGGGTGCTTTGACATCTTGCACGCCGGCCACGTGCGTTATCTGGAGGGTGCTCGGGCTCTCGGCGATGTGCTGGTGGTTGCGATCAATTCAGACGCGCAAGTCGCCCGGCTCAAAGGCGAAGGTCGCCCGATTCTACCCGAACGGGACCGCGCCGAACTGGTCGCTTCGCTCCAGGCGGTCGACCTGGTCACAATCTTCACGGAGCCCACCGTTACCGAACTGCTCCTCGCCCTAAAGCCGGATGTGCACGCTAAGGGCACCGACTACACGGAGGAGACTGTCCCCGAGCGCGATGTGGTACGATCTTATGGGGGTCGGGTGGCGATTGTTGGGGATCCAAAAGATCATTCAACTTCCGAAATTCTGAAAAAAGTGAACAGTGAGGAGTAGGCAGGGGGCAGTAGACAGGTAGGCACGGCAACCAGGCGAATCATGTTTCAAACAAAACCTAACTTTTCAATTCCTCGCCCACGCTTTGCTGTTAATTCGGCCTTGCAACTCCTAGCTTACTGCCCACTGCTCACTGCCTACTGCCCACTGATTTAGAATGCGCATCCTTATTGTAAAACTTGGCAGCATCGGCGACATCGTGCACACCCTTCCGGCCCTGGCAGCCATCCGGAAGGCGATACCCAACGCGGAAATCTCCTGGGTTGTAGAACGTCGTGCCGCAGAAATTTTGCGAGACAACCCGATTTTAGATCGGCTCATCGAAGTCGACACGAAGGCCTTGAGGCGTGGGTTGGTGTCTGGGGAGACGCTGCGGGCACCGCGCCAGCAGTTACGTCAACTTCGCGCCTCAGCCTTCGAGTTAGCATTAGACTTCCAGGGATTACTTAAATCCGCCTCAATTGCGCGCCTTTCCGGCGCGCGTCGTGTTTTTGGCTTCTCATCCGATTCCCTGCGTGAACCCGCCAGCCGGATACTCTTGTCAAAGTCGATCCGGATATCCAAAAATTTGCATGTCATCCGAAAAAACTTAGCACTCGCCAGTGGCGCCTTAAGAATCTCAATTTCTGAGAATGCGGACGACTTGGAGTTTCCAATTGCAACCAGCACTGCCCACAAGGCCGAGGCTCGCAACGCCGAACTACTCACCAACGGAAACTTCGCTATCCTAAATCCAGGCGGAGGCTGGCCGACAAAACTCTGGAGCGCCGAACGCTTTGGCCGCCTCGCCGATGAACTCTGGTCACATCACGGGCTGCATTCGTTGGTTACTTACGGACCCGGCGAGGCGCAATTGGCCGAGACTGTCCTGCAATCCAGTCAAGCAGGCAAAGCTCACGCTGTCAGCCT
>JBOGOP010000058.1:0-22759 GCA_050747225.1 Pyrinomonadaceae bacterium | reverse complement strand
TGTCTTGGTTGCGACGAATTTCTAGCAAAGGTCCCTTCTTAATAATTGCTAGCGCTTTCAAGAAACCATCGTAAGAATCAGGACGGGAGTTTGGAGGTATAGCAAGTGGCTGTTTTATAGACGGTTCAGTAGAAACTAATAGATCCGCTAACCGTAGTAAGCCATTGCTGGTCGTCCTCAGTTCCAAGTTACCTTCCTTTGAGTAATATCCTACCATCTGAAAGGTATTCATAGTGGAGCTAGTATTTTCACTCGGTGTTGGAAATTTCTCGAACCCAATCTAGTCGATTCAGGGCGTCGTAGTTGTACTGCTACCACCAGGTTGTGTAGCTGGTGATCTGCTGAATCGCAAAATCGCAAGCCAGACCCAGCACGTACTGAGTGGTAGGGATCGCAAAATCGCAAGCCTGACCCCAGTTTATGTTTTTGAACATTATCCCGTTCTTTGAGAGTGAACTTTTCACTCCGTAACGGCTCACGTGACTGACAGTGCGAGCGTCAGGTCCGGATCTTCCAAGGCAAGCTTTAACATCTCTCGCAGGTTCTCGTACTCTCTTCTGAGTTCAGGATCTTCTGGCGGTGCAATCTTCGTTAGCTCCCTGTCGAACTCCTGAGCGTCCTCTTTTGTGAACAGGTCGGTGCATTCACCTATAGAAAGCTCCAAGTGGTCACCTCGGACTGCGCGCCGGGAGGTGAATAGCTCTTCGATCCACTCGGACTTCTCATAGAGGTAAGCGCGGAGGCGAGAATTGCTCATGTCTTGCTCCGGGTTTACCCTTCTGTCATGCGGGACACATAAGACCTCAAGGATTTCCGAGCTTAGTAGGCCTCGGGCGTAATCCCGTCGAACCTTGTGTGTCTTTTTTCTTTCACCCTGATTAGAAGTCTTACCTCTATCAGGACTGTAGTACACTGTGCCAGTAAGTATTCCGATATCTTCCTCGGCTGATTCCTTACTCCACAGCAGTTGGTCTGACAACCGTGGGTTGGCCTCGAGCTTCTTAGCGCACTCTCTTAGCAATGTGATGAGCGGTTCCGCTTCATCCTTTCTGAGGAACAACCTGTACGCCGGAAGTATTCTCTCCCGATAGATTCTTAAGTTGAACAGATGAACTACGACATCTGCACCCATAACCTTTGACTCCTTCCCAAATGCTTCCCTAACGAAATCGTCGCTTGCTCGAATGCTTGCGGAGTTTGAGACACGCGATACGTGGAAAAGGGTCACAGCAGCCAGGACAAAGCTAAAATATTTCTTCATAATCACCTCCCCATGGTCCACTATCTCGCCTGTCTGATTACGTCCCTGGATCGCTTCGCTGCTCGCGCCGCAAGCCCGTCATAAAACTGAATGTATCCTCCCGCCTGAGTAACCGTGCTGTAAATTCTTGCGCGCTCATTCGGTTTAAGTTTTTCAAAGACGGCCTTGTCAACTGCGAGTACCGCGATACCTGGTAGGCCGGAAGCTTTGAGGAAACCAGCGGTGGCTGCTACCTGAGCAGCCCCCTTTGCAAAGTTTCTATCGCTGAAACCTGCCTTCACTTCATAAAGGCCGAACTTGACATCAGGTGACAGAGTAAGGTTTGTTGTTCCCCCTTGGGCATCTGAAGCAACATTTTTTAGGATACCGATTGCTTGGACGTTGCCAAGCTGTCCGTTGGTGTAGATGGCACCAATGTCTGGAGCTATGTTTTTTGGCAAGGCCAGATCTATCCCGAACTTCGATAGGCTCCCTGGTTGAGAGACCGTAACCGCGCCTAATGGGACACCAAATGACCCTGGCGCTCTTAAACTATCAATTACAATAGCTTCGCCAGCAAGTCCTCGTAACTTGTTGCCTCCCTGAGTAGCCAGATTGCCGCCCAGCTCGCCCCTATTAAGCGCGTCCTCGACGCCTCGCTGGCTAAAATTAGTCGATGCCTTGATTACTTCTAAGAGGGTTGGATCGCTGGCCAAAGCTTGGTTAACGCGCTGATTCTTAGCGGGCTCATCCTTGTTTCCGTCAGCATCAACGTAATAGAGGGGGTTGTTTCGTGCGTACTGATATCGATTCCACGTCTGCGGCTCAAGCAGTTCTGGCGCACCTTGGTCCACACTCGTGAATCGTCCTTGTGCGCTAGCGTAGTACCGCGCCCCGAAGTAATCGAGGCCCGTTTCAATGTCCCGTTCTTTTTGGGTGAACTTCTGCCGCACGCCATCAGCGCTGTAGCCTTGCGCGGGTGTCCGCCCGCCAGTGCCGCTGACGATCTCTTCACCAAACGGCAGGTAGTCATGCCGCTTGGTTGTGGCCAGCGCGCCCGTCTTGTCAAAGATCATGCGCGGCGTGCCGAGTTGGTCTGTCACCAGCCAGTTGATGTTAGCTGCCCCTGCCGCAGTGCCCCAGGCCTCCAACTCCACGATCCGCGCCACGTTGTCCGCGCACGCATTGACCACTACCCTCAGCTTACTGGTCGTCACCGCGGTGAACGTCAGCTTCTTCCAAACCAGATTGTTAACACTGACACTTCCGCCCGTCACCGTCTGCCAGGCGCTGCCCGTCCAGTACTGCACATTGTAAGCCGTCGCTCCCTGCACCTGACTGAAGGTTTGCGAAGCGGTGGGATCCGTCTGCGTCGTATAGAACGGATAATCTCCCATAGTGTAGACGTCGACCTCATCGATGGTTTTTGACCCGTTGAAGTCAACCTGCAACCAGGACGATAGCCCATGCTCGTCGCGCCAATAACTCGCCCCATCCGTGGAGGTGTGGCGCACGCCGTCAGTCGCAAAAGCAGGCTGAAAATGCATCCCGGGATAGACTCCGTCCGCCGTGTAATTCTGGGCTGTTGCCGTGGCGCCGTTTGTCGCCGAGGCTACGTTTGCCCGCGAGGCTGCCTCCGCCGTGATAAGTAATTGCCCGTTGCGATAGCCGTATTCTTTCTGCGGACTCACTGCTGCCGCATTCGCTGCATACTCTGCCAGCAACTCGCCAGCCAGGCCGTAGATTTGCCAGCTCTCGACGCTGCCGACCTTTCGGCGCACTCGTTGTCCATCCGCGTTGTAGCCGTAACTGCCGGCGACGTAGCCATTGGATTGTGTCTCACTCGTCATGCGGTTCTCGGCGTCGTACGCACGCGTCACGGCTAACCCGCTGTAGGTATCAGTAGTGAGATTGCCCGCGTTGTCATAACTCATGGTGCCGCTTTGTCCGGCGGGCACGCCCAGACGGTTGTCATTAGCAGTATTGGCGGTGAAGTTTTTCTTGTTGATGGCCGGTCCAGCTGCCGGTCCCCAGGTGTTCGTTTGATCAATCGTGCGATTGCCGTAACGATCATAGGCGAAGTCCTGCTTCCAGATTTCCGCTCCGGCGCTGGAAATTTCTCGAACCCAATCTAGTCGATTCAGGGCGTCGTAGTTGTACTGCTGCCACCAGGTTGTGTAACTGGTGATCGGCTGGGTATTCGGAACATCAGTATTTGGTATATAGACTTCCTGCTTCTTCAGGTTGCCGTTATTGTCGGTCATCGGCGTGCTGCTGTTGCTGCCGCCGCAACTGCCCCAGCAACTGTCGCTGTAATGATTGATGATGGCGCCGCGGTTCCACCAGGTGCTGTCCGTCGGGTGGTAAGTGCCGACGCGAATTTCAGCCGCTTGCCCGCGGCTGTTGTAGATGGTTTTGTTGTAGAGCGCCGTGTCGGTGCCAAACTTCTCTTTGGTCATCCCGCCTAATGGAGAATAGCTAATCTCCGTTGAGTAGGAGCGCGCTGCGCCACCGTCTCCCAGGTTGCCCGTGAACGCGAGATTGGATGCGTCTTTATCTGCCAAACGCCCGGCGACATCATAGTTGTAAGTTACCAGGCGTCCTGACGGATAAGAGAGCGTCTTGACATGGCCCGCAAGGTCGTGGGTTTGTGAGGTTTGGTAGGACGCGCTCCAGACTCCCGCTGTTTCGTAGCGCTGACGCTGCAATAACGGTCTGCCGAGGGCGTCATATTGATCAATGTAAGTCGCCGACGTCGTGGTTCCGCCTTGCCAAATCTGATTGATTCGCCCTTTGCCGTTACTGGCTAGGTCGTACTGACGGTAGGAATCAGGCGTGGTATCCGAATAATCAACCACGGTATTGCGATTGAGCGCATCGTAGCCATAGCTGGAAACCACTCCGCGCGCGTCGGTCTTCTGCGTGAGATTGCCGTTGTTATCATAGGTGTAAGCAATAGACCACTGGCCGTTGCCGGTTATCGGATCGGTAAGGGCGGGAAAGTTGGCATTCACGGCCAGCTCGGGATTGCGCGCGCGCAACAAGCGCGAGAGCGAGTCATACATGAAGAAGCGTTGCTGCGTGCCTTGCGTCACCAGATGTAGGTTCCCTAGTGCGTCGTAGCTGTAACTCGTCGGCTGGGCCGGACTGCTGACATCGCCCAGGTTGCCATTGACATCTGGCTCGTCAACCCGCGCCAAGCGTCCAAGCGAATCAGTCAAGCTGCGCCGGCTCTTTCCCGTTTGGTCGGTCACCAAAACCGTAGTGCCAAAAATGCTGCCGCTCGTAAGGGCGCCGTAGCTGCTTGTCACCTGCGCGCTGTCAGGCGTAGTCACAGACTTGACCCGGCCCAACGCATCATAAGCGCTCGTCGTGCAGAAGGAGCAAGTCGGGGGCACACTCGCACTTGGACTGCTCACGCGATACGGATTCGATACCTGCGACACCCGCCCCATGGTGTCATAGTAAGTATCCGTCACCGACCATGGCGTTGAAGGTGTCCCATCGAGGAGAAAACCACGAGTCGGGCGGCCTAAGCCGTCGAAGTATTGGCGAGTCTCAATTGAGCGCGAGGAATCTTCGTCCGTCAGCACCTGGACATACAGATCGCCAGGCGTGTTGAAATAGTTATAACGAACTCGTCCCGTGTCCGGCATGGTCACTTGCCTCAGACGATTCAGGGGATCACTGTAATCGTAACTAGTAGTCTTGAGGTTGGCGTCGGTCGTTGACACCACGTTCCCGGTGTTGAAGTCATAGACACTCGTCGCCGTGAACGCCACACTCGATCCATAGGCGCCACTCGGATCAGGCACTGCCGTGGTCATGCTTGTTGGAAATGCATAAGTGTTGCGCGGCAGACCATCGGAGAAGACGTCCAAATAACTAACCTGGGTTGGATTTGTGAGGGTCGTATCACGAGCGTTCCAGGTTTTGCGCACACTACCGCATTGATCGTATTGCGCGTGAGTCGTCAGATACGTTCCGTTAGGAAAGGTCGAGAGGGTCGAGCCATTTAAATTCAACCATTGGCTCGTAGTGGTTGGATTACCCCGATAAATCGTTTGCGGATCCGTCCAGTTTGTAACACTTCCGTAATCATTGAGCTGTGAGTACGGTTGTCCAGTTTCGTCATAAGCGATCGAGCTTTGCGCAAGGATGTTTGCCAGGCCGTCCTTAACTGTCACCGAAGTGACCATGCCCAGCAGATTGCGATCCCGATACGCCGCATTGGTTGCATCGAGATATGTCTTTTCCGTCCGGCGTTTAAGCAAACCTAACGATACCGAGCCGATGCCTATGGTTTGCGCCGTAGTCTGGTCAAGAACAACATAGTCAAATTCATTAGTGGCCGTCTCATTCACACCACTCGAAAACTGGTAGGTCAAGTCATACTCGTGAGTGATTGCCTTCGCCAAAGCCGGTCCACCTGCAGGGTCGAAAATGATTTCGACTTCTTTTGTCAGCCGCGCATTGCGGGTTGCATATTGTTGAGCAGTTGGAAACTGACTGGTGGCATTTGAGCCGCTAACACTCCACTCGCTCAGATGACGGCGTAACAGATGCCTTGTGCCATTTCCATCCGGGGGTGAATAGAAATTCTCGGCAGAAGTCCGTCCTGCCCGAGGTTGGTCCAGACTATATCCAAACGTCCCCGAGAGAGACGGATCGGTATACATAGATAGCGTCGTGAGCGAGTTATCCGGAGCCGTAATGTCTACAGAACTGCCGCCTACTGAGTACTGCCACGGTGGTATTTCATCGGCTGGCGATCCGCTGGCACTTACGTAGCGCCGGGTAACTCCGCGATTAGCTTGCGCGTAGGGTGGTTGCAGATTGCTCAGCGAACCGACCTGCCCATATTCATATCTTTCATAACCACCACTCGGCAAGATCACTTTGTCGATCTCTCCATAGACATTGTAGGTGAATGTATAAGCTTGCCCTGTCGGTAAGAGGATTTGATAAAGCACTACCGGCCTGAAAAGACTACCGCCGTTGACAACGCAAGTGTGTGTCCCAATTGGATCGCTTAAGAACAGATGAGGACTGTAAGACCCGGTCCCAACGGGACAACTGCTATCAGCAATGTACTGCAATGGCTGAGATAAGGTCAGTACGCCAGGATCGTCCAAGTACCGCCACTTAAATGTGTAGTTGATAGAGCCGCCCGCAAGAGAGTAAGTGGAATCACCTGGAGTCCCTCCGTTAAGACCCGTCCCATTCATTGGCGGGTAGGGAATGGGTCGGCCGAGGGTATCCGTACCAGTAATCGTATTGCCATTGCGATCGATGTACTTAGGATTTGCACCGAGGATGTAGCGCGAGCCATCAGCCATAAACAAGGTCTGCGTCGAGCTTTGATAACGCATTCGCCCACCGTCTACTGAATAGTAATCGTCTAGTATCGGGTCCGTAGGATAGCGAGGCTGATCACTTGACCGCAATTCATGCGTCGAGCCGTCCGGCATGCGGAAGAGCCTGCGATCTATGGTGAGGCACGGATAAGATGAAGGAGGCGAGTCTGTTTGGATGACACACTGGCCATCAGGTCCAACCGCCTTACCGAACATGTCATATCTCTCGCCTTGGGCCGAGTAGTCCAGTAGTGGAAAGCCGACACTCGAGGTCCAGCCACCGCTGGAGTACTCAGCAAACCTATCTGAAACAAGCGTGTACCCGTCTCCAATAGGCACTCCGCTTGAACTGTAATGTCCAGGGTTGAAGGCCTCATATTTGATGCGGTGGACCTTGGAGGAATAGCTAATAACGATGGGAACGTTAAAGCCGGCGCGACCAGTATAACTACCGAGTGGAATTTGAATTTCGATGGCTCGGGTCGAGGGATTCACGGTCAGATTACCTCGCAGACCGAGATCGACTGCCTTGTTTGTGTATTGAACGTTGGGCGGCGGGTTTTGTCCTAAAACGGACTCCGGATGGATCACAGTCACCCAGGCGAGACATAAAGCAGCGACTGCAAGTGTGATACACCGACCTCTGTAGAGATCAGGGCGTCGGATTCTTTGAGCGCGCGGGGAATCTGGGCGGCGAGAAGAATGCATGGTGGCTCCTTGGGAGGTTGAGCCGCAGTGAGAACGCGACGAGGATGCGTCCGATCACTGCTAACAGGTTCTGGGGGTCAATCGCAGACGCGAGCATTGGGGGCGAGGCTCACGTAAGCATGAAGTTGCGACTTGCAGAGCGAACTCTATAAGAGGTCCCGGAGGTTCGTCAATACCATCTCCCGCGCGGCAAATTTATATCGACAAAAGAAATCTTGCATCGGTCAGACACGTCTACTTCAACTCTTAGGGTGGAGGCGCCACTGCAAACGTTTAGACACGTCTCTCGGTGTTTTGTTCCGAGCGATCATGTCTTGCGTCTTCTCGCAAGATCGCGACGGTCCATCGCGCTCAGTGTCGGGTCCAGTTAACAGCAAAACGTCCTGAAAGCTAGGGATGTAAGGAGTTTGCAGCGAAATACCCAGCAAAGAGCAGCCTCTCTTTGCCTCTCGATATTGACTCCCACTAACTTCTCACTTATAAACCATGCGCGCCCGGCCTGCGGCGGCTAAACGGTTCATCTCACGAAGTCTCAAAGGATCAAAACCATGCCTCCAACAATCAACACCGATTCAATTACTTTCGAAAACAACCGTACCGCGAGGGTAGTCTTCCCAATCGCGAGCGACAATCCTGGAAACATCGTTGACGCCCTGGACCTGGTTGACCCTAAAGCCGTGCTCCTGATCATCGGCGGGGCAGATAACATAGCCGATGACCTAAAACCTAAACTCACTCAATTGTTTGGCCGCGGCATTGCCCGCGCAGCCCTGACTGTGAACGCCGTAATCGTCGACGGTGGCACAAAGGCAGGCGTGATGGAGCTGATGGGCCAGGGTGTAGCCGATCGCGGTTTCAAGTCGCAGTTGATCGGAGTCGCGCCAGTTGGGATGGTCAGTTCTCCAGGCACAGGACAAACACCGCTCGATCCCAACCATTCACATTTCGTTCTCGTCGATGGCAACGCCTGGGGCAGCGAAACCGGCCTCCTGTTCAATCTTGTAAGAGCGCTAACAAGCAACAAGTGCGCGGTTGTAGCACTGCTTGCAGGCGGCGGCGAAACCACGAAGAAGGAAGCACTATCGGCGGTCCGTCAAAACATTCCATTGATTGTTATTGAGGGTAGCGGCGGACTAGCGGATGAAATCACGGCGGCTTGGAAGGAAAAGCCCGATTTGCCGGTTGATCCAATCATGGCCGAGATCATTGACGACGGCAGAATGGAAATCTACCCGCTAAGCGGTTCAGTCAACGGCGCTGAACGTCTCATCACACGCGAACTAGGTGGCGATAACGTGCTGCTCCAAGCCTGGGAACGTTTCGCCGATTACGATCTCAACGCGATTCTGCAGCAGAAGAGATTTCGTCGCCAACAGATGGCAATCCTCGTAATCGGACTCATGGTTACCGCCATGGCGTTGATAAACGAGATCTACAACGGGAATACGCAGCGGCTCACGTTTGAGGGTTGGTGGCCAGCCCTTTGGAAAGGCGAACTCTCCAAAGCCCAGATCGGCTGGACAACCATTCACTACCTCCTGATAGCGTCGCCGATCGTGGTAACGGTTCTCGTAACTGCTGCCGGTCGTTTCAAACAGGGCAACAAGTGGTTCCTGCTGCGCGCCGCCGCTGAAGCGATCAAGCGCGAGATTTATCGGTTCCGGGCCAGGGCTGAGGCTTATTCGGGGTTAGCTCCGGTTCCCACGCCCGCCGCACCGAACCCCACTCCTCCACCCATCCCTGAACAGGTGTTGGCGCAAAGAGTTGAAAACATCACCCGACGCGTTATGCGTACCGAGGTAAATTCATCGAGCCTAATTCCCTACGATAAGAATAAAGGCTTTCCACCGGACATGTACGCTGCTGAGGGCGGAGATGACGGTTTTAGTCCGCTCACACCCGATCGGTATATTCAGGTGCGATTAGGGGACCAACTAAGTTATTACAGGAAGAAAACCATCAAGCTTGAACGGCAATTGAAACGGATTCAGTGGTCGATCTTCATAATCGGCGGTTTGGGAACTTTTCTGGCCGCAATTAGTCGGCAAGTCTGGGTTGCATTGACGACGGCAGTCGCGGGAGGGTTAACGACCTACCTGGGTTATCAACAAACCGAGAACAGTTTGATGAAATACAATCAGGCTGCGACTGATCTTGAAAACGTAAAGGCCTGGTGGACCGCACTGACGGTGGACGAACAAGCGAAGTCGGAGAATATCACCAGCCTGGTGAATCATACCGAACAAGTGCTTGAGTCAGAGTTGGACGGTTGGGTGCAGCAGATGCAGGACGCGCTCGCAAAGTTGCGAGAGAGTCAGGAACCGAAAAAGGAACAACCGGCGCCAGAAGAAGATACTACCAATCCGCCGCCTCCCACGGACCAACCGCCGGCTGGTGGTGAACCACCTGCTGAAGGTGAGCCGCCTACTGAAGGTGAGCCGCCTGCTGAGGCTGAGCCGCCTGCTGATGGTGAGCCACCCGCTGAAGGTGAGCCGCCCGCTGATGGTGAGCCGCCCGCTGATGGTGAGCCACCTGCTAATGGTGAGCCACCGGCAACGCCGTGAATGCGCTCACATTTGGAAGACTTGAAATTGTTTTTTAGCCCGCGAAGTGGGCGACAGCTATTCAATGATAAGAGGCCACATTAGCCTTGCACAAAAAGTAGATCCTCGCCTGAATCAAGGGAGACAGCCAGCCCGCGGGAGCGGGCGGCAGCGTAAAGCCTGGGGTGGAGCGCAGCGGAACCCCAGGTATCCGTATGAGGATAAGGATAGCCCGCGGGAGCAGGCGACAGCCCTGGATTTGTTGAGCTGTCGCCCGCTCCCGCGGGCTGAGAACCTCTTTTTCCGATCTCAACCTGGGGTTCCGCTGCGCTCCACCCCAGGCTTTACGCTGCCGCCCGCTCCCGCGGGCTCAGATGCATTAACTTGTTTGAAAAACTTCGCCTTCCTGAAGGGGAAGTTATCTGTTTCGAAATTGAGTGGCATGTCGTGGTGCCTCCGTTAAGGATATGAGCCTCAAGTCTGAACGCAAAAGCAAGACTCTCTGCTGTCCCAAAGACTAGAAGAAAGGCGATTCGATTGTTCAATGTCTTATGAGATTGCGGGTAAAACATTTCGGTTGTTAATGGGAATTCAGGGCGAGCATCGATCCCTGGACACGGGTGGTGAGATCTTTGTGTCTCGAGCAAAGGCTATTTTGTCTGTAACCAGCCGGCGATCGTATCCATGACCGAGGCATAGACACGGTCTTGCGGGCCCTGGCTTTTGGGGACTTTCAACGAGTGGTCGCCGCCTTCGATAATGTGAAGGGTTGGGTTGAGGTGATGCTTCTTAAACACGGCACGCAATTCGTCAGGCGTGCCGAAGGTGTCACGCTCACCCTGGATGAAGAGCATTGGCGCCTTGATGTCAGGGAGATGAGCGTCGCGAAGCTTGTCGGGGCGGCCGGGTGGATGAAGCGGGTAGCCGAGAAAAACCAGCGCGGCAATTTCAGCGGCGCTCTCGGGTGTCGCAGCCACTTGCGACGCGATCCGGCCGCCCATGGATTTCCCGCCGATGGCCAGGCGGTTCCCTTTTAGCTTTTTGTGTTGTGAAGCTGCGCCGATCACGGCCTGATAACAAGCCTCGAGTTTCGCCTTTGGATCCGGAGCACCCCGACGCTGTTCCATGTAAACAAAATTGAAGGTCAAGGCATCGATGCCGCGTTCAGCGAGTCCGCTTGCGAACAAACGCATAAACGGATGCAACTGTCCGGCGCCCGCGCCGTGACCAAGTATCAAAGTCACGCCAGCGCGGTTTTTTTTCGCCGCCGCGTAAAGCAAGGCTGTAACGCTCGTATCCGCGCTCGCCTGTACGATTAACATATCCGGCTCTTTTATGACGTTGTCACTCAAAGCAGTCTCCTAACAAGGCTTGGCCAACAGGTGGAGTCGGGACGCCCGCGCTCCCAGTGAAGAGCTTGAATCTCACGCCGCTACGATCAAGGCTTAATCGCGGAGCTCTGGCCGGTCTTTGCCTCCCGGCGTTCTGGGGATTAGAGATAAGCGCGCGGAACCCGTGCACCAATACCACAAGTAACTTCGTACGAAAGCGTCCCTGCCGTTCTGGCAATCTCTTCAGCAGAGACTGAAAGTTCGCCTTTGGTGCCGATGAAGGTGACCTCATCTTCAGTCTGCACACCGGGCACGTTTGTTACATCGATCAACGTAAGGTCCATCGAGATGCGTCCGATCACCGTGGCATGCACACCGCGAATGATGGCGTGGCCGCGATTGGATAACGCGCGCTTGTAGCCGTCGTCATAGCCAATCGGAATCGTGGCTACGAGCGTCTTGCGCGAAGCCTCAAAGGTGCAGCCATAGCCGACGGTCTCTCCCTGCGGCACCCACTTGAGCAAGGTGATACGAGAATGAAGAGACATCACCGGCCGGAGTTTCACATCGCGATCTTCAGGCGCGAGGACGTCGCGCCAAAGTCCATAGAGCACTCCGCCGGGACGAATGAGGTTGCCCCAGGCCTCCGGCTGACCAAAGACCGCAGCCGAATTCGCCAGGTGGCGGTAGCTCGGATTAAAGCCGTGCTCACGAAAAGCAGCAACGGCTCGCTCGAAGCGTTGAGTCTGATCTTTAGTTAGCAACTCGCAAGAGGGTTCGTCCGCAGCCGCAAAGTGGGTCATGAAGCCGTCTACTCGAATATTTTCAAACCGCTTAAGAGCGCGGGCAAAATCTGAAACCTCATCAAAACGCACTCCCAAACGTCCCATGCCCGTATCGATCTTCACGTGCACATCCGCCACGACCTTGCGCTCGCGGGCCGCCCGATCGAACGCCTCGATCATGTCCAGCCGGTAGACAACAGGTACGAGTTGCTGTTGCAAGCAGGCGGTTGCTTGTTCACCCCAGAATCCGGCGAGACAGAGGATGGGCCTGGCGATGCCCGCGCTCCGCAGTTCGATTCCCTCCTCCGGCAAGGCCACGCCAAACCAGTCTGCACCTTCCCGCTCCAGTCGCCGCGCACATTCCACCGCTCCGTGTCCGTACGCGTTGGCCTTCACCACCGCCAGCACGTTCACATCCGGCCCGACGCGGTCCTTAACAGTGCGAAAGTTTGCGGCAAGAGCAGTGAGATCAATCTCAGCCCACGTAGGACGTCCTGCCGTGGTTTCGGGTGGCTTGATTCCAGAGGTAGGCAGCATGCGATCGATGTGTTAGTTCACCCGGCAGATGAAACCGAAGAGCAATCTAAAGTACACCGAAAACAAGAAAAGCCCCAACCGGGGAAAATCAGTAGTTCGGAAAATTGCCACGTAGAAGCCTGGTGAGGATTGTAAAACGACTCAGCTATTGACGAACTTAATTTTCTTCACGCCTACTCTTATCACATCCTCAGTCTCGACCTTATCGGGTCTTACCAGAGTCAAAACGATTGCGCCTTGGTTCTTCAATTTACCCTGAGTCGCTACTATGAATTTTCCGGGGTTGTCTGACGGGAAAAGTCCGAAGCTACCCAGGTAGATTTTGTCGTTGGCCACGGTCTGATAATGAACCTGGAAAGCAACGGGATGTTTTTTCGGATTCACTACTTCAACCACTTCCACCTGCACAAAACGGTTGCCTTCAGCATTGTCGTCAGACTTGATCGGCTGCACGATGCTGGGAGTCTTTAAGTCCAGGTAAAACAACTTCTCATCGCTACTCACGCGGTTAGGTTCGTCCTGTTTGCCAGTCTCGCCATTAACCGAATTCAATGTTTTCCCGGAACAGGAATTTAACGAAACAGCAGTTAAGCAAATACAGAAACACAGCTTTTGCAGCATCTTTAGCATGTAGAGAAAGGATGCCGAAGAGAATAAAGAGGATGCCCGGCCGGAATCCAGTGCCCGTCATCTCGGCGCGATGCTGAAACCGGGCCACCCGGATTTCAGCATCACCACGAGAAGAGGGAAGGCTATTCTTCGGGAGGCGGATGGACTATCACGGGGGTGGTAATAATCTCTATTTTCTCCAACTGGAGTTGCGTGTCGGCTTTTTCAAATTGTCCGCGAAACGGCGCCGGCACCAATTGCACGGAAAGCGGAGTCCCATCTTTAAGCTGCCCGGAGCTCTTTAGCCTCTGTAAAGTTTCGGTGACGTTCACGAGGAACTGTGGCTGGTGTCTGTGTCCGGCAAAATCGGCTGGTTCAGTTGTTCCAAAGAAACCAAAGCTGCCGGCATAATGTGGGTCAGTGGTTGGTGAATTGCTATTCGCCTTCGGCAAATTGACAAACACCCGGACAGCAAAATCGCTGGCAGGTGGCAACTGCGCAAAATCAATAGTCACAAACACCTTTTCCTTCGATGCGTCTGCATTAATGATGCTGGAAAAGTCGGTAGTGGACAGCTTGGTTTCACGCGACATAGGTCTTGCAATACTCACCTCGGCTTTGTCTGCAAGACGTACTCTTTGCTTCACTTCAAACTTGATGTCCGCTCCTGCTTTAATCCGCGTCTCAAGCTTCTTAAAGTCCTTTATGGCCGCCTTTGCCGGGTTGCTCCCAATGGCGCTGCTCTCATACTGGTAGCTCAGCAAGGGGAGAATTGTGGTTAATCCCGCAGCCATGCTGGCAGGATTTCCATCCTGATCCACAAAGTGACTGTTCACATGATTGACCCAGGCTGAGTCATTCGTGTTGTTGTTACCCATTTCAATGTTCCACTTGGCCCAGCAGTAGTCGACCATGCAGTGGTGGGTCCAAAAGACGGGATCGAGCGCTGAAGCTGCGCCGCCCATCGTACCTCCTACTCCACCATGAACCTGATTATGCGGCGTGCCTTCAAGCTGCTGCCGGAAACTGAAGAAATTGGTATCGGCCATAATGGGATCCAATTCAAGAGTGCTTACATACGATTGGCCGGTCAGATCAGTACTGCCTCTTGCAAGAAAAAGCACACTGCTGGGATCCAAAAACGCCGGGTTAATAGCTCCATTCTGGTTCCAATTCCAATACGGCAGGCCAAACTTCGGCCTGCCCGTTAGCTTCTGGCAGATTCTTTCGAAGAAGAGCAAATAAGCTCTGTGCCAATCAAAGAAGTGATTGGTGCCGTGCTCACAAAAATTGAAGCAGCAACCCGCGCCATGTATCGCCGCCTGCGCGGTCCAACTTCGCGGATCACTTCCAGGCAGGGCCTTCATTGCCGTCACGGCATCCTTATAAATGGCGATATCGGCGTCCACTTCTGCGGAGCCGGTCCGTAAACGGCGTCTGATGGGCCTGTTCTTAATGTCCTCGATTATTTTTTCGCAGCCTCCAAACATGCCCATGAGCAGGCCAATGCTCACAAAACCAAGGCCCTGGACAAATACGCGTCGGCTGAAACCATTTGACGAGGTTAGTTCCTCCGTAAAACTAGTGGTGAATTTTTCCATTGCTGTTTCTTTGGTCCTTTCGTATTCACGCCGGGCGGCGCGAGAGTTTGAGTACGATATGAGGCTGGATCAAGCGAGTCTGCGAGTGAAAGACAACCGGCCCGTGAGAATCAGCCTTCGTAGTTCACGCGGACGATATTCCCCTCTAAGGCAAAAGTCAAAGGTTTTTGACTCGGTGTAAAAGCTCAAGTTGCCAGTTGCACTATTAACTGGAAGTTCGAGACTTATCGTGTAGGTTTATTCGCCGCGGTAGAGATTATCAAACCGCATACTGGAGGGAGTAAAGCGGAGTCTTACCGTGTCGGTGGGACCGTTGCGCTGCTTGGCGACGATCAGTTCCGCGACATTTTTTTCATCGTCAGGCATGCTCTCGCGTTCCTCGGGGGTCTTGTAGATCTCGGGGCGGTAGATAAACGCCACCACGTCTGCGTCCTGTTCCAACGCGCCTGACTCACGCAGGTCGGCGAGTTGCGGCCGGTGATCGGAACGTGACTCAGGCGCGCGTGACAACTGCGAGAGCGCAACCAAAGGCACGTTCAACTCTTTAGCAAGCCCCTTGAGTTCTCGGGAAATCTGTGACACCTCCTGCTGCCGCGATTCGAAACGTTTGGCAGAACCGCTCATCAACTGCAAATAGTCAACCACAATCAGATCGAGACGCTTTTGTTCCACAGCCAGCCGGCGCGCCTTCGCGCGCATTTCCAAAACGGTAATGCCGGCGCTGTCGTCCAAAAATATCCTCGTGTCGGACAGAGTGTTCAGCGCTTTTCCAATTTGCGTCCACTCGGCGCGAGATAGAAAACCATTGCGGAAGCGCTGTGCGTCTATATTGGCCTGCGAACAGAGCATGCGCATGACCAGTGCTTCCTTAGACATCTCCAGAGAAAACATGCCGACTACGGCGCCGGGGACATGAATGGCAGCATTCTCCGCCAGCATTAGTGCGAAACTGGTTTTACCCATCGAGGGTCGTGCAGCCACTATGATTAGATCCTGACGTTGCAGACCGGAAGTCAACGTGTCGAGATCGGCGAAGCCGGTGGTTAGTCCTGTAAGAACTGAGGACCGCCCTTCCATCTCCTGGATTTTTTCGAGGAGTTCCT
The DNA here is from genome assembly GCA_050747225.1 of Pyrinomonadaceae bacterium. Classification (GTDB taxonomy): domain Bacteria; phylum Acidobacteriota; class Blastocatellia; order Pyrinomonadales; family Pyrinomonadaceae; genus PSRF01. The sequence continues at coordinate 6,945 of JBOGOP010000058.1, read as the reverse complement.
GCGCGACCGGCTTAACGTGAACAAAGCCCTGGCGAAGACGTTCGTCGGCCAACTCAAAAATTGCGTGCTCGGCGTGATCGAGAATAAGTTCCGGTTCGTCTTCCTGTTCGAGAGCCTCCTGCGTGATCTTATTTGCGGCCCGGATCAGCTGGCGCAGCATCGACTTGCCGCGAACGACTTTCGCGTAGTTTGCGATGTTGCTTGAATGTGGCAAACCATAAGTAAGGTTCGTGATGAAGCTGATCCCACCTACCGACTCGAGCGCGTTATCCTTTTTGAGTTCTTCACCGATAAGGATGGGATTGATTTCCGCGCCACGTTCGAAAAGCGCTGTCATCGCCAGGAAAATCCGGCGATGTGAGGGCACGTAGAAATCCTCGGGTCGCAGCAGCTCGATTGCCTGGCTGATCAAGCCGTTGTCGAGAATTATGCCGCCGAGGATGGCGCGCTCAGCTTCGGCGCTGTTTGGCAGCGACCGCTCAAGCGATTGTTCGCGGATGGGGTCAGGACTGGCCATTTAGGAAATTACTGTACGAAGCGCCAAAGGCGCGGAATGTAAAAGCCTGGGGCAACGCCCCAGGCACGGTATTGGGGTAATCAAGCGCTGAAGGCGCGAAATGGTTGGCCGCTATCTCGCGCTTTCAGCGCTTGAAAACCCATTTACTCGCTCCTGGGGCGTTGCCCCAGGCTTTTACATTTCGCGCCTTTGGCGCTGTTTTCGTAGACGCCAACTCGATTTGAATTAGTCGGGAGTACCGCCAAAGAAAAACGACGCTACGAGTCAGACGAAACCTGTAGCGTCGAATATCTCAAAGCACAAGAAAAGTAAAGAGAAGTAACCAAAGGTAGCCTTCGATCGGTGTTTTATTTTTATGCTTCAGCTTCGGTGGACTGATCTTCGGCCTCAGGCTCAACCTGTTTCGCCAGCTCTGCTTCCTGCTCAGGCGTCATATGGCCAACGATGACCTCGCCTTCGGGAACGACCTTGACCTGAAGCTCAATCGACACTTCACGGTGCAATCGCAGCGGTACCGCGAAATCGCCCAGCCGCTTGATCGGTTCACGCAGGTGCAACCGGTGCCGATCAATCTCGTAGCCGCGCTCCTGCAGCGCTTCGGCAATATCCATCGACGTTACCGAGCCGTAGAGTGCGCCCTGCTCGCCAGACTTGCGCTTAAACTCCAGCACCAGCTTGCTGATTTGTTCTGCCTGTCCCTCAGCGCTGGTTCGTTCGCCGGCTTCTTTCTTGAGAAGCGCCGCGCGCTCGCCCTCGATCTGTTTGACATTGCTGTTGGTAGCTTCGACTGCCAGTTTGCGCGGCAATAAATAATTGCGCGCATATCCGGATCTAACGCGGACTATCTCGCCGCGCGCTCCCAGATCGTCAACGTCTTCGCGTAAAAGTATTTTCGTGTGCGCCATGTTTGGCTGCTCCTTCCTTAGTCCGAACCCTCGGTTTCGCCTTAGTCAGTCGTATACGGCAGCAGCGCGATGTTGCGTGCGCGCTTGATTGCCTCGGCCAGCATGCGCTGGTGTATGGCGCAGTTTCCGGAGATTCGCCGGGGTAGAATCTTGCCGCGTTCCGGGATGAAGTTCCCCAGGAACCTGGCATCTTTGAAATCGATGATATCTACTTTTTCAATACAGAAACGGCAGATGCGGCGCCGGCGCATGCGGCGTCCGCCACGTCCACCCTGAGAAGGACGACCCCGGTCGAAATCATCATCGCCGTTGTAACGCCGCCCTCTGTCTTCGTAGTTTGTCGACATAATTACCTCTTAAAACAGTGAATCGTGAATAGTAAGTGGTGAATAGAAAAGTGGACCGCGTCCCAACCACCACACCCAAAGGCCGCCGGACTAAGCCGCCGGCACGTATCTCTTAGGCAGCGTCTTCTTCCGCTTCAGCGGCTCCGGGACGGGCAAACTCAGTCGCAGCGCCTCGCCGTTGTTCATCCTTGTTGCCAGGCCGTTTCTCCGCCTTTTTCGCGCGCTTAGCCTTAAACTTCTCGGCGCGACGGCGATCCTCGTCCACGCGCACCGTGATGTAGCGAATGATGCGATCGTTCACACGCATGCGACGCTCGAGCTCGGCAATCTCCCGACCAGATCCTTCAATTTCCAACAACCAGAAACTGCCTTCGGTCCTATGAAGAATCTCATAAGCCAATTGCCTCCGGCCCATGCTTTCGGACTTGGTAATCACGCCGCCCTGATCGGTCACAATTTGCTTGAAACTGTCGGTCAGGCGAGTAACTTCATCTTCATCTGCAGTGGGGTCAACAATGAACACCACTTCGTATTGTCTGTGCGTATCCAAAATCTTCTCCTCGTAAATAGTGAATCGTAAATCGTAAATAGTTTTAGGATGCTCGATCTTGAGTCATCCCGGCGTAATCATCAATCGCAAAACGGATTAGATAGTCCCGCGACCACCGAAAACTATTTACGATTTACTATTTACGATTTACTGGTTGTATTCCGTCATCGCTTTCAATACTCCATCCTGCAGGATGGAATGAATTGCTTCAACACTTCTTTCCAAAATCTCTTCTACTGCCGGTCTCTGCGCGCCGGGAAACGAATCAAGCACAAATCTCTTTGAATCCGAGATCGGGTGCTCAGGCTGAATACCGATTCGCAGCCGTGTAAACTCGTCTGTGGCCAACGTTTCAATAATCGACTTCAGGCCGTTGTGGCCGCCGGCCGAACCCCTCGCTCGAATGCGAATCTTTCCAAACGGCAAGGCCAGGTCATCCGATACGACAATTAGGTTTCCGCCTGGTTCGGTCAGCTTGTGCTTTGCAATCAAACAGGACACAGCCTCTCCGCTGAGGTTCATGTAGGTCTGCGGCTTTACCAACTTCACCGCGCGACCTTCAATCGCGCCGCGACCGGTGCGAGACTGACACTCGCGGGTTTTTACATCCACCCCACAGTCGCCGGCTAACTTGTCAATTACCATGAACCCGAGGTTGTGGCGTGTCCACTCATACTCTTTGCCCGGATTCCCCAGTCCAACAATCAAGAAGATTGGTCTTGGGTCTTGGGTCTTTGGACTTTGAGGCCGCTTCGTTTCATTCATTTCCAAGACCAAAGCCCAAAGTCCCAAGACCTAGTGTCATTATTCCTTCTTGGGCTTCTCTGCTTCCTCCGCTTCATCTTCCTTCTTGCCCTTACCGATTACTTCCGGTTCTGCAGGTCCTTCAACCTCAAGCGCAGGTGCAGCCACAGGCTCTTCCTTAATTATGCCTACCGTCGCAATCACTGTTTCCGGCAGGGTAAGAATCTCGATGCGCTCGTCAACCGGAATATCAGAGACGTGGAGCACATCATGGACGCCGAGATTAGTGACGTCGATGTTGAAGGCGTCGGGAATCTCTCGAGGCTCGCAGCGGATTTCAATCTCACGAATAATCTGTTCGAGCACCCCCTGCTCTTCGCGCACACCGATCGGTTCGCCAATCAGGTGTAACGGAACTGTGACTTCGATTTTTTGTCCCTTCACCAGCCGTGTCAGATCCGCGTGGATCAGACGGCCACGAATCGGATCGATTTGCCGGTCGTTGAACATAACTTCACTGGCACCGACGCCTTCGATGTCGAGCGTAAAGATCGTGTTACGACCCGACTCTGAACGCAAAATTGCCGCCAGTTCACGAAGCGGCGCCAGCGCGGCCACACTGCCGCCTTCGCCACCGTAAACTGAAACCGGAACCATTCCCACCTGACGGGCCCGTCGCGCATCGTTCTTACCGCGACCTTCACGTTTGGTTGCGCGGACTGTAATGTCCTTCTGTTCTGCCATGACTGCTCCTCTTTACAGACGTTCAGCGATCAACTGATGATTTTCAATTTCAGATTTTTGATTTGCGATCTCGTGGTCACAACGGGCTTAAGTGACGACAACAATCGAAAATCTAAAATCAGAAATCAAAAATCAGCGGCTGATCGCTGATGGACTCCTATTTAAGCCATCAGTGTTTGCCCTTCGCTAAACGAAGAGCGAGGAAACGCTGGTTTCCTCATGGATCGACTTGATCGCTTTCGCCAGAAGCGGCGCGATACTAAGTACTTTTATCTTTTCAAACTTGCACGCGCTATCGCGTAGCGGAATCGTATTCGTAATCATTATCTGCTCGATTTCCGATTCATCGAGCTGCTGTACTGCATGTCCCGACAAGACCGCGTGCGTGAAGCACGCATGAATGCTGGCGGCACCGGCACTTTTTAAAGCCTTCGCTACTTTTGTCAACGAGCCGCCAGTATCGCACATATCGTCGACAATCAAACAGCTGCGCCCACGAACATCGCCAACCACGTTCATAACCTCCGCGACATTGGCCTTTTCGCGCCGCTTGTCGCACAGGGCAAGTTCGGCATCCAGCCGTTTGGCATACGCTCGAGCTCTTTCGGCGCCACCGGTGTCGGGCGCGACCACGGTCAGATTTGGCAAAGGGTTTTCCTGATAGTAGCCAATCATGACCGGAGCCGAATAAAGGTGATCGACCGGAATATCAAAGAACCCTTGAATCTGCGCCGCGTGCAGGTCGATCGTCAACAGACGATCTGCACCGGCCACGGTTATTAGGTTCGCTACCAGCCTCGCCGAAATTGGCACCCGCGGTCGGTCTTTCTTGTCGGAGCGACCGTAACCGTAATAGGGAATCACTGCCGTGATCCGCTCGGCCGACGATCGACGAAACGCGTCGAGCATTACCAACAACTCCATCAAATGCTCGTCAGTTGGCGGACAAGTCGGCTGAACTATGAACACATCGCCGCCGCGCACGTTCTCGTCAATCTGAAAATTAAACTCCCCATCTGAGAAACGTTCCGTAATGGCGCGACCCATGTCGCAGCCGAGGTGGCGGGCAATCTCTTCCGCCAAATTCGGATTTGCATTTCCCGAAAAGACCTTAATTCCGCCAGTTGTGCTCATAAACAAGTAAAGAAGTGATGAGTACTGAGTAATGAGTAATGAGTGAAGCGGCTTTGCTTGTCACTCAGTACTCAGCACTCATCACTCATTACTTTTTTGCGAAAGTGGCTGGGGCGGGAGGATTCGAACCTACGAATGCCGGTTCCAAAGACCGGTGCCTTACCACTTGGCTACGCCCCAATATCAAATCCAGAGTTAAAAGAGCGTAAGAACGGAATAGCCCACGAACCTACTGCGCGAAGGTATTCATTCCGCGACACTGTAACACAGGGAAAGATTCGCCAGCCTGCTTCCAGCTGAATTTCGTTAACCGCGCGTTGCTGGTCTTCACTGTTGGCAAAGATACCAAATACGCTCGAACCACTTCCAGCCAATAACGCGCCAAGAGCACCAGCCTGAATTAAGGTTTCTTTAGTTCGTCTAATCTCAGGCTCAATATCAAAGATCACAGACTCGAAATCGTTCTCAAGAGAGTCTTTCCCAGACCACGGATGCGAATGTCTCGCATTTGCCTCGCTTTGCGAAACTGAAAGAATAGGGTTCGCATTCTTTGTTGTCAAGGCACGGGATTTAAGCGCGGCGTAAGCTTCAGCAGAGGAAACGGCGGCGTTTGGTGTGATTACAATTAGGTGCGGTGGCACAGTTTCTGGCTCAGTCACCAAAGGCAAAAGTGTCGTTCCGGTTCCGGTCGCGCTCGCGCAACCGCCCAGCAAGAAAAACGGCACATCTGCACCCAGCTTCGCGGCAATATCAAATACCTCACAAGCAGTGGGTTTGACTTGCCACAGATGGGCAAGCGCCAGCAAGGAAACGGCGGCATTTGATGACGCTCCACCTAATCCGGCCTTGGTGGGGATTCTCTTTTCGAGCCCAATGCGCGCGCCTTGTTCCACTTTGCCGTGCTTTTGCAGAGCGTGAGCCGCGCGGACTACCAGGTTGTGGTTGTCAGTCGGAATCTCCGGATCGTTGCAGGAGATTGTTATTGCGTCGTCTGAACTCACCTCAAAGTGAAGGTCGTCGTGAAGTGAAATTGTTTGTAAGAGCGTGCTTACTTCATGATAACCGTCCGGACGCTTGCCGAGGATTTTCAGACGCCAGTTGATCTTGGCAAATGAAGGAAGGCTGAGAGAGGTCTGATTCACTTTGGGGCGACGGACGTTTCGCTTCGCTGGCCGCCTCCGTCGATAACGCGCTCGGGCGTCTAGCGAGCAATGAAAATCTGAGTCAAATAAATACTGCCATCAGCAGCAACATAGCTGCCAATCGCGGACGCCTGGAAGCCAGGGTAAAGCATGTTTGCGCGATGTCCTGAAGAAGTCAGCCATCGTTCAACGGCAAAACCACCCGGGTCGTCGTAACCTTTATTATACGCGATGTTTTCGCCAATGACGCGGAAGTGAAGAATCCCATTCGCGTGCGCTCGCTCTTTCAGTTGCAAGCCTTCCGGGGTTTCGTGAGAAAAGTACCCGAGCAACGCCATCTGCTCAGAGTGTTCTCTGGCCATTTGGCACAACTTCGGATCCCATTCCAGCGGCGTAAGCCCATTTTTTGCCCGGGCCACATTCGTCTGCTCAAAAGCGCGACGTTCAACGGCATTCGCATCGTCAAGCTCAATCGAGCTTGCTGTGACGGATTTCGTCGTGCGGTGTGAACTCTCCACTAACGCAATTCGACGCGGGCGCGAAACCGGGGCATCGGTTATCGGCTCAGAGATCAGACGCGCAATTGGGCGTGGCTGAATGTCTTGCGCGGGTGCATGTTGGAAAAGGCCAAAGGCGACCAGCAACAAGGCGGCGGCAACGATTGTAGGAGCAAAAGTAGATCCTCGCTGAATCAAGCGGGACACCCAGCCCGCGGGAGCGGGCGACAGCCCTGGATTTGTTGAGCTGTCGCCCGCGCCCGCGGGCTGAGAACCTCTTTTTCCGATCTCAACCTGGGGTTCCGCTGCGCTCCACCCCAGGCTTTACGCTGCCGCCCGCTCCCGCGGGCTCAGATGCATTAACC
>JBOGOP010000057.1:0-22900 GCA_050747225.1 Pyrinomonadaceae bacterium | reverse complement strand
GACCTTGTCAGCCCTTCAACCTGGAAACAAAAACTCAAGTCTGATCAGCTCGAGGTCGGGAAGGTGGGCTTGCCCCCGCTTGCTTTCAACAAGCGCTCAGTCGCGGCGATCACACGTTCTACCGGTACTCGCTTAATGCATTCCGGTTCGTCAAACTTTTCGCAGAAGTAACCATGACAAGGTTGGCATTCCATCTCTTCAACGACAACTTCAGCCGCAGACGATGAGACACCTGTGATCCAGGGCCGCCAGTGGGCCGTATTCGACGACCCAAAGATGACGACGGATGGAGCTTTGACCGCCGCCGCGATGTGTGCGATGCCGCTGTCGTTTCCAATGAACACGCGGGCGCGAGCAAGTAGCGCGGTTATCTCCGGCAGAGATAGATCAGTAAAAGCCTCCGCAGTTGCCGCGGTGTTCTTGTTCATCTCGTCGATGATAGGTTTCTCGTTCGCCATTGTTATTGCAATAACCGCAAGACCCCGGTTCCTAAGATCCTCGGCCACACGTCCAAACTTTTCCGCAGCCCACTGCTTCGTTGCAAACGCTGCGGCCGGATGAATCACTGCAAACGGAACATCAGCCAAACCCGCACTCTCCAGACGGGCCGCCACGGCTGCTGCTGCCGCCGTAGTTACCGCCAGTTCGGTTGGCGGCCGATCGCTTACCGGAACACCAGTCCATCCGAGCAGCGCCAGCTGTTGCTCGACAGAATGCGTCTTGTCTTGTCCCCAGAGCAAAGAAGAAGAAGGTGACAGATGATTATGCAGGCGCGCGTATTGGTAGGTTTGATAACCGACACGATGCCTGGCGCCGGTTGCCCGCGTCAGCAACGTCGCCGTGGTGCCACCATGCAGGTTGTAAACGACGTCGTAATTGTTGGCGCGCAATTGACGAGCGACGCGGGCTCGCGCCGAAGTGCTCTTGCGCTCGAGCGTGATGACGTTGTCCACATGGGGAAACCCATCAAGCACGGGCGCCACCCAGTCTTCCAGCAAAATGTCGACGCTCGCGTGCGGCAGAAATCTTTTTAGCGCGAAGAGTGAAGGCGTTGTCAGCACCGTGTCGCCGATCGATCGCAAGCGCACGATTAGAACTCGCTTGACGGAGTCCCAGTTCCAGATTGCAGCGGCAAGCGGCTGTGGACGCTCATCTTCGCCGCGCAAGCGGTGCATCTGTAATCCACGTAGCTGCGGAGATGATTCAACTATGTGCTTTAGACTATGCAAAGGAGCTGCTCAAGTTTGTTCCTGAGGATTGTCTATGTCGTTCTCTATCGTTGCTTCGTCGACCAGCATGACTGGAATGTCGTCGCGGATGGGATAAATTCTGCGGCACTCCAAGCATTTCAGGCCGCTGCCATCGGCCGTCAATTCAACCTTCGCCTTGCAGGCAGGGCAGGCAAGTATTTCCAACAAATCCTGACTAATTGCCATTGGCATCTACCTCGAAGAGAGCGTTTGGGAATGGCAAAGCTTACCATAAAGACAGGAGCAGGCGGCAGGAGCAGGAGGCAGGAGCAGGAGGCAGGAGCAGGCGGCAGGAGCAGGCGGCAGGAGCAGGCGGCAGGAGCAGGCGGCAGGAGCAGGAGGCAGGAGTAGGCGACAGGTCAATCAGAGGAATGTAGGCGAGGCAGTCTTACGATGGAAAATGAAAAATGAGAAATGAGAAATGGAAACTCAGATTTTCCATAATTTTCCATATGTCATTTGACATTTCTCATGATTTCTCATTTGTCATTTAGCCAGCACCTTTCGACCACGGCCTGCTCCTAAATTTCTCTGATTTACCTGCCGCCTGCTCCTGCCGTCTGCCTCCTGGTAACCGTCATCCGCATCCCATGCTTCGGTCTCAGCGTGATCACCGGCTTCAGGACAACCGGATGATTCGGCACTAATCGCATTTGCCACTGCTGGGCGATGGTCGCGATCAGAAGAATGCCTTCCATCCAGGCAAAGCCTTCGCCGATGCACCGACGCGGTCCACCCCCAAAAGGAAAGTAACAGAACTGCGGACGCGACTCGCGGGCTTCCGGAGTCCAACGTTCCGGATCAAATTTGAGGGGCTCGGTGAAGTAGCGCGGATTGCGGTGCATGACGTACTGGCTCATCAACACCAGTGATTTTTTCGGCACTACGTAGCCGCCGATCTCGAAGTCCTCTATTGCCAGCCGGCCGAGTGCCCACGCCGGAGGATAGAGCCGCATTGATTCGGCCAGCACCATCTCGGTGTACTTCAGTTTCGCTACATCGTCGAAGTCCGGCAATCGACCTCCAAGCACGCGATCAATCTCTTCATGTAGCCCGGCTTCGGCCTGTGGATTTTGTGACAGCAAATACCAGGTCCAGGTCAACGCGTTGGCTGTGGTCTCATGGCCCGCGAGAAAGATGGTCATCAGCTCATCGCGTAATTGCTCGTTAGTCATAGCGCTGCCGTCGATTTCCGTGTCCTGAGCCAGTAACAACATCGAAAGCAGATCGCCACGATCTTCGCCGGCGCGTCTTCGTTCTTCGATCAAGCGATAAACGATCGCATCGAGCTTCACCCTGGCGGAGTCGAAGCGGCGCAATTGAGGCAGCGGAAGTTTTTGCAGTAACTCAAAGAAAGGAATAGTGATGGTATTGAAAAGATCCATCACCACGGTCATTGCTTCGCCGACTTCCTGCGCGTCGGAAACAACATCGGCGTCGAAAAGCGTTTTGCCCACGATTCCCAGCGTCAGTCGCATCATCTCGGCAGACATGTCGAGGGTGTCGCCATCACGCCAGCCGGCACGCGTTTGCGATGCATAGTCAGTCATCACGCCGGCGTAAGAAGCAATACGCGCGCGATGAAACGCGGGCTGTGCCAAACGCCTCTGGCGCCGGTGAAATTCGTCTTCGCTGGTCAACAATCCTTCACCCAGCAAACGCTTGGCGCGCTGCAGCACGAGGCCTTTGTGAAAGCTCGAGTGATTCGTGACCAGAACGTCTTTGATGTAGTCAGGATGATTTAAGAAAAACGCTTCCTGCGGACCCAGGCGAAAGTAGGAAATGTCGCCGTACTGCGCCGCGAGGTTTTGAAAAAATGGCAGCGGGCCCTTGCGATAAGCGAGCAGGCCGGAGAGCGGGATAATTTGGCGTGGGCCGGGCGGATGAATGGAAACTTGCATCGCGACATTCTAGCAGCGACTAGGCCCGAAGGGCCGGTATTCAATAGCCACGCCCGTGAGGGCGTGGATCAAGAACTGATACAAGAAGAGCGCCGAAGGTGCGGCATACAACAAAGGACTAGAGTTGATTCGATAGCATCAAAGTGCCAGCCCTTCGGGCCTCAAGGATCTCATGACGTATTCCCGACCACGCCCTCACGGGCATGGCTATTGACTACTGGCCCTTCGGGCCGCCGACCCGTTGCCATAGTTCGGCTCGCCAGTGGTAGGATACGGAGGGTCGAACTGCATTGGTATGAAGCACATGGAGTGGGCAAGAGAAAGATGAAAATCAAACGCTTTTTAAACTGAAGTCATGAATCGATCAGAACCAGAAACACAATTCGTTCTCTGTATCCGAAACGAAGACTGCGAAGATTTGGAGACCCGGAAAATTTATCGAGTTGTGCCTGACGAATGAGCTACGGCTGAAGGCCACATTCGCGTGATCGATGAATCAGGTGAAGACTACCTTTACCCCCAGGATTACTTTGTTCCGATTGAATTACCTCAAGCTGCTCAGAAAGCACTCTTGTCCGCAGCCTAAATACATATTCCCCAAGGAAGCCTCCGATCCTGATCGCGGAGAGTGAACTGTGTCGCTCGAATTCGCCGTTCAATATCCCTGTGCGCTACGCGCTCGTTATACAGAGAAGCATTTGCGCGAGTGGGGCCGCCTCGGCAATCTTCATGCACAGCTTACCACCGGCGATATGGGCGCGCCTTCGCAGGAGAAACTCGAGTGGGTGGAAAATGCGCGCGAAGACGTTGAGCGGATGCAGGTAGAGACGGTGATCTGTTTGACTTGCCCGGCATGTCTGCCCGAGGGCGCGGACGGCACCGCCAGCGAAGGCGAAGCGGTAGGATGTCTCGGCCGGGTCACTTATCCAATCGAAGCCCAGTTTGAAAAATTTCTTGCCGATCGGGTCCAACTGGCGCTCGACACCAGCGACAGCGAAGATCAACCAAGGCTCTTGCACATACTTGTCGATCCGGAGTCGCCCTTTGACGGCGAAGCGACGAAAGAACTACGGCGCGTCACCACTCCGGAGGGTTTACGTTTCTTTGAACTGCGTGTGCCGATCCGTTTGTCGCGAGCAGCGGCGCGTCTGACGACCGACAACGTCTTCGATGTGCTTGCCGGATTTCGTTCCGAGGATAATGAGCAGACCAGCTACGTTCGCGAGTTGCCGTTCCAGGCCACCGCCGACTATTACGACTTTCTCGACCTCATGCTGCGAAACGATCTAAGCCAGTCGGAGATCGCTCGCCTCACTTCGCGAGGAAAAAACTATTCGCAGTTTCTCCGTTTGTTGTCAGCAATCGAGCGTGCTGAAGCATTGTCGACACGGGTGCTGCTCGATTAGGTGAACGGCTCGCTTCACAATTGCTCGGTTGTGCCTGTTAACATCGAATTAACGTCACGTTCACTTAGCCTTAAGACAACCATTCCATTCTTCAGAGTTCCCAAAGCGATTTCTTCAGACTGTCTCATGACACAAAGGACGATGAATCATGTTGAAGACATTCGGTTCGCGTAACGGTGGGTCTTATTTCGTGGCTTCACTGCTGGTCTTTCTGCTTGTCGCGCTGAGCGCCGCCGGCGTTAGAGCGCAAAATGCAGCGCCATCAAATTCCGGGGACGGACACAGCTTCCTGCGTGAGACAAGTGAGACCAGGAAGAAGGCGACGGAGGCTGCGTCACACGAAAAAAGACCGTTGACCACTGAAGAAAAGCTTGACGCTCTGGCACAAATGGTGGAGCAGCAGAACGAACGTCTGAACCAATTGCAGCAAAGGATCGGCGAGCAACAGGAAACTATCCGCATGCTGCTGGGCAAAACGGATGGCCAGCCTGCTGCTATGAATGCAGCTGCGACCGGGACAATCGAAGCCCCAGTATCTCCTCAAGCCCCCTCGGTTGAAGATCGACTGAAGAAAGTTGAGACGCGCGTGTCGGAAATCGGCGCGATCAAATTCAGCGGCGATATACGGCTGCGATCAGAGTCGATCTTTGGACAACAAAACATTCTGGCAAATGGCGACAATCCGGCGATCCTTGGCAATGAACTGACTCCTCGTCACCGCATGCGCCTGCGCGCGCGGCTGCAAATGCGGGGCAGCGTTAACGACGAGTTCGACTGGGGTTTGCGCTTCGCCACTGGAAGTTTCGCTGACAACATTTCGACTAACCAGACGCTGACAGACTTTTTCAATCGCAAGCCTTTTGGGCTCGATCAGGCCTTCATCACTTATAAGCCAAAACGAGTTTCCGGATTGCGTTTTCAGGGTGGAAGGTTCGAACCACCCTGGACCTTCACCGAAATGACCATCGACAATGACTTGATGGTTGATGGCTTTAACGAGTCGTACACGCGCAGGTTCAAGAAGTCTACTTTGAAGGAGCTGACTTTTGTCGCCTGGCAATTGCCTATGCTCGAACGAAATTCTGCATTCGTTCGCAACGCGAATGGCACAGTGAACATCGACCAGTCGCGCCGCGGCGGCCGTGACCTCGCGCTTTATGGAGGACACGTGCGCGCGCGCTTCGAACCCAACTCCAAAGTAGCGCTCAGTCTTTCAGTGTCAGATCTATTCTTTTCAGGGACGCAATTCATTTCGCCGGTGCAGGTTTTTGGCAATCAGTTGCTGCTCCCCTTGACGTTTACAATCCCAGCTTCCGGTGGAACACCGGCCCAAACGATAACCACTCAGGTTGCCATATCGCGCGACCTTCTAGTTGCCGGCAACGCGGGTCTTGGACTTACCAACGCCAGCAATAACGCCACCAATCGTGATGGACGCCTCGCATCAGGTTACAACCTCGTTGACATGCTCGGCCGTCTCGAGTTGAAACACAGCAAACGCTGGCCCCTTACCTTCCTGATGAATTTCGTTGTCAACACGCAGGCGCACGATGTAGTTACCGCCGGACCCGGAGGCGCCGACTTGCTCCTTCCAAACAACGAGAACAAAGGGTTCTGGGGCGAGGTTCAAGTTGGTGCATCGAAAGCGCGTGGTGACGTCCAACTCGGTTATACCTTCCTGCGCGTTGAAAAAGACGCAGTGCTTACACCGTTCAATTTTTCTGATATTACTCAGCAGTCGGATACGCGCGTGCATCGCTTGCTTTTCGCTTACACCGCGGATCCGCGAGTGACTTTTAATGTGATCGGGATCTTTACTCAACGTCTCAACGGACTGCTGGGTCCATTTGCAGCGACTCCGCCGGGCTCGTTGAATCGTTCGACATTTCGCGTGCAATTCGACACGGTGCTGAAGTTCTGATTGAAATACAAAAACTCTTGCGTCGCGTAGCGACGACCTGAGTTTAGCCCAGCCTTTCAAGGCTGGGATCACTTGTGAGATATAGATGTCGTCGCGTCAGCGACGATTGAATCCATGCCTTCGCAAGGAGATCCATTGGCTAACACCTATTCCTCGCTGCACTATCATGTCATATTCTCGACGAAGAATCGTGAACCTTGGATACTCCCAGATATCGAACAGCGCATCTGGAGATTTATGGGAGGTATTGTTCGCAAGCACCGAATGACTGCCTTGCAAATCGGTGGTATTGAAGATCACATTCATGCGTTAATTACTGCACCCACGACCGTGGCGCCTTTTCAGATTGCCCAAATCCTCAAAGGCGAGTCTTCCAAATGGATTCACGAGGAGTTTCAAAGACTCAAACAGTTTTCATGGCAGGATGGGTACGCCGCTTTCACTGTCAGCAAATCAAACATCCCTGAAGTCATTTCCTATATTCAAAATCAGCGGGAACACCATCGCAGAAAGACGTTCCAGGAAGAGTACTTGGAGTTTTTGCGAACGAGTGGTATCGATTACGATGAAAGGTATTTATGGGGATGATTCAACCGTCGGTAACGCGACGAAGGGAGAAATAGTACTCTCTTTCCTGGCCTTGAAAGGCCAGGCTAAAGTCATGCCGACGCTACGCGTCGAAGACCTCTACAATGTGATAGTCTGTCGACCCAGTGGTCACTCAGGTCGACAAGCGGGCCAGCAGAATACGCAACCGCGCGCGCAAGGTGCGGACGCGCGTACGTGATACTCGCCGCGAAATCGAGCGCATCGCCAAGACACCGACACTTGGGGGACTCTTCCTTTCCTTCCTAAAAATCGGCACGGTCGGATTCGGCGGTGGACTAGCCGTAATCGCGCAGGTCAGAACCCTCGCCGTGCAGCAGCGCCACTGGCTCACTGAGCAGGAGTTTGCGTCGGGCTTTGCGCTTGCGCAAACTTTGCCCGGTACTTCCGCCGGCAATGTTGCTACTTATGTTGGTCTTAAGATTCGCGGCTGGCGCGGCGCCACTGTATCGATCGCAGGCTTCATCCTGCCCTCGATGTTGATGATGATTGTGCTGGCAATTCTTTACCGGCACCTCCGTTATCTGCCAGACACAGATCGTCTCTTTCACGGCCTGAACGCAGCCGTAGTCGCCCTAATCATCGTGACGGCCTGGCGCATGGGCCGCAACACGCTGGGCAAACCATGGCAGTGGCTACTTGCCGTTTTCGCCTGCATCGTAGTCGCGTTTTTCAGCGCCACGGTGATTGAGGTGGTGCTGGCGGCGGGTCTAATCGGCATCTTTATCGATTCTTATGCTGAGAAACAACTGCGCAAGCTGGGACAACTTCGCGGCGTGGCCTCTCGGCGGAAACGAATTTCGGCGCGGGTGACCTTGCAAAGAAGGCGACGTCGTATTCGCGCGACCCATTTCGTCGGCGGTTATCTAACACGCGCAATGGCCGAGGAGCGTGTGCGACAGGCGGCCTTGCTGGCCCAGGAGGAAACAGCGGTAGAGGATGACAAAACGGATACGCCGGCCGATAAGAATACCGATTCCAATAAAGATGCCCCCAGGTCTTCAGATAAGAAGTTTAGGTCCGTTGCACTGTTCGGCGTAGCCATGCCCATCCTTGCCAAGTTTGCATTGCTGTTGACGCTCTCAACTCTTTTCCTGCGCATCGGCACAGTCACGTTTGGCGGTGGCTTCGTGATGATTCCGTTAATCGAAGCGGAAGTGGTTGACTCTCATCGTTGGCTTACTCATCAGGAGTTTGTTGACGCAACTGCTCTCGGGCAAGTCACGCCTGGGCCGGTGCTGATCACAGCAACGTTCATCGGCTATCGCGTAGCCGGAACCCTCGGCGCGCTGGTAGCCACCATCAGCATTTTTCTGCCGTCGTTCCTAATGACTGTCGTTGCCGGGTCATCACTCGCGCGATTCCACACCAACAAAATCGTGCAATCGTTTCTTAAAGGAGTAACGCCCGCTGTTGTCGGCCTACTGGTTGCTGCCGGCATCAGTATCGGTCGCGCCGGGATTCATAGTTGGGCGGGCATGTTGATCGCAGTGATAGCGGGAGTGGTATTGGTGCGATACCGGCCGAATGCGATTTGGGTAATCCTGGGCGCCGGCCTGGTTCGCTTCGTGATTGGATTTTTTGTCGCTTAGGAATTTGGCCGCGGGTTTACGCGAATAAACGCGGATCAGACTAAAACAAATTAGGTTGGTAGGTCCTAATTTTCGATCTGATCCGCGTTTATTCGCGTAAACCCGCGGCTAATTTCTTTACCAAACCTGACAACGCTTCTCCGGTGGACGCACCATCGCGTCGCCGGCATTGCAGTGAAACGCCTCCGCAAACTGCGGCATGTTTGACAGGGGTCCATTGACGCGAAAACGGCCCAGCGGATGCGGATCGGTAAGAATCTGCTGCCGCATCGCTTCGGGAGTTTGTTTCCTGCCCCACACCTGCGCCCAACCGAGGAAGAAACGCTGTTCGGGTGTGAAACCGTCGATGCCGGCCGGGCGTGGTTTGCCCTGAAGGGCTTTTTGGAAGGCGAGCCATGCGATCTTCAAGCCACCCAGGTCACCGATGGATTCTCCCAAAACGAGTTTACCGTTCTGGTTCATACTAATTTCTGCCACACGGAAGTTGGAAAACTGCTGCTCGACGCAGGTGGCGCGGTCGGTGTAGTTCTTCGCGTCCGCTTCCGTCCACCAATCTTTAAGGTTGCCTTGAAGATCAAACTTGCGACCTTGATCGTCGAACCCGTGGGACATTTCGTGGCCAATGACGGCGCCGATTGCTCCATAATTAAGCGCGTCGTCGGCGGTTAAATCAAAGTAGGGCGGCTGCAGAATTCCGGCTGGGAAAACTATTTCGTTCAACACCGAATTGTTGTAGGCATTGACGGTCGGCGGCGTCATGCCCCACTCGGTGCGATCAACTGGACGCCCCATCTTCGCGAGGTTTCGCTGTCGCGAGAATTCGCTGGAACGAACCAGGTTGTCGATGTATGGGGCGCGCTCGATCTTCAGAGTTGAATAGTCGCGCCACTTGTCCGGGTAACCGATCTTTACCGCAAAAGCGTTTAGCTTGGCGATGGCGGCCTGCCGGGTTGGCTCACTCATCCAGTCGAGTGTCGGGATATCTTCGCGCAGAGCGACGATCAGATTGTTCACCAATTCCTTCATGCGTGCCTTGGCCTCGGGCGGGAAAGCCTTCTTTACGTAGACTTCTCCGAGCGCCTCGCCAAGATTCTGATCGGTGGCGACAACGCAACGCCGCCAGCGCGGCTGATTTTCCTTCGTTCCGTTTAGCGTCCTGCTGTAGAAATCAAAATTCTCGTCGACGAAGGGTTTTGAGAGCGCTTCTGCCGCATCGTGCACAAGGTGCCAGCGCAGATAGGTTTTCCAATCGTCGATTGCGACACTCGTCAGCATCTGATCGACCGTTTTGAAGAAGTCAGGATGAGCGATGTTGATTTCGGCGAATTTCGGCGCACCCAGCCTGGTGGTGTAAGTCGTCCAGTCGAAGTTCACCATCACGGTTTTCAGATCGGCGGCGGGCATCTTGTGATATTGCTTCGAAGCGTCGCGGCGTGACACGCGATCCAACGAGGCCTGTGCGAGTTGCGTTTCGATCTTCATCACCGTCTGCGCTTCGCCGGCAGCTTTGTCGGCATCGTCGCCCAACAGCTTGAACATGTTGGTTACGTGCTTTACGTAGGCATCGCGGGTGCTCCTGGATTTATCATCGTCCTTGAGATAAAAATCGCGATCTGGAAGACTCAAACCGCCCTGACCGGTAGCGGCGATCACGTTAGAGCTATTCTTGAGGTCCGGGCTGGCGCCAAAATTGAAGATCGAAGCCACGCCCATGCGGTGCAGGTGAGCGAGCATTGCCGGCAGTTCAACCGCGCTCTTCATCTTGTTGATGTCGGCGA
The DNA here is from genome assembly GCA_050747225.1 of Pyrinomonadaceae bacterium. Classification (GTDB taxonomy): domain Bacteria; phylum Acidobacteriota; class Blastocatellia; order Pyrinomonadales; family Pyrinomonadaceae; genus PSRF01. The sequence goes on along the minus strand of JBOGOP010000057.1, from coordinate 12,446 downwards.
TATCTTCAGCAAGCGGTTTAGCTCCGGCCGTTTCGATCTTTGCTTCGTCCATGCAGCTGGCATAAAAGTCGCCAATCTTCTGTTCATTGCTACCTTTCGGAGCGGCTGTATTCTTTGCAGCATCTTCGAGGATCTGGTGCAGCGTGGCGATGTTCTTTTCGCGCAGCGGACTGGTAATTCCCCAGGTTGAGAAAGCCGGTGGGATTTCGTTTTTCGCGATCCAGCCGCCGTTGGCGTACTGATAAAAATCCTCGCACGCTTTGCAGGTCGTGGTACACATGTTGGCCGGATCGAACCCGCGCGGGGCGGTTTGAGCGAAGGCGGCAAGCCCGAATGACACGGCAACAACAAGCGCAATCAAAGCGCGCAGATTGAGATGACGCATATAGATACTCCTTAACCGACTTGGATTGGGTTTACGATGGCTATGAACTAAAGGATACCAGACCTACGAATGCGGCACTAAATACGCAGGTTGAGGCGAAAGGTTTCGGTCATGCTCAAATAGAGCTATTCTTAGGGCGCAACGATTCTCCCATGACAAAATACCTCGATCTGAAAAAATGGATCCGCCGAGACGTGTTTGAGTTTTTCCTCGGCTTTGACAAGCCATACTTCAATATTTGTACACACCTGGATATCACCGAGCTGCTGACAACGCTGCGCGAGCGCTCCGCTAACAGCGGGGGCAGCGTGTCCCTGGCTTATCATTACTTCGCGCTTCGAGCGGCAAACGAGATCGAGCCATTTCGCTACCGGCTTAAAGATGGCCAGGTGATTGTTTACGACGTAATCCACGGTGGCACTACCGTGCTCCTCCCCAGTGAAATCTTTACGCTCGCATATTTTGAATATGACGCCAGCTTTGAAAAGTTCATGGCCGGGGCGGAAGGAGCGATGATGAAAGCGTTGTCAGGGGACGGAGCTTTCAGGCCAAACCCCAGAGACGACATGATTCACTTCACAACTCTGCCGTGGGTTTCTTTCACCAGCTTCTCTCATGCGCGGAATTGGGGACGCGAAGATTCAGTACCGAAGATTGCTTTCGGGAAATTCATGAAAGTGAACGAGCGCACACTGTTGCCATTTTCTGTTGAGGTTCATCATGCCCTGATGGATGGCCTGCACGTTGGTCGTTACGTGGCGCGTTTGGAAGAGGCTTTGCGCGACCCGGAAATATTCTTATCCGAAAAATAGTTAGTCTATGCGGGTAATTTGAATGGTTATTGTCTGATTGTACAGAATCATTAACGCAGGTTCTCGCGTTAGGAAACTAACCATTGACATGCTTAAGAGGCGTTAACTAAGATGACACACCTCGCTAGTTGTCTCCACGAGTTCTAAACGCGATCTGAATGCAAATCAGATCAAAACTACAGGAGAAGATCATGTTGAACCCCTTGCTTTGCTCCTTTGCCCGAAGAGCCAAAGGATTGAGTATTTGTTTATTCACTACCCTCTTGTTTGCCGCAGCAGTAGCAGCTCAAACACAAATCACAACCGGTATTATTCAAGGCACCATCCTGGATCCAAATGGAGCAGCCGTCCCCGGCGCCGCAGTTGAAGTCAAGAATGTCGACACCAACTTCACCAGGACAACCACCTCGGATGAGGACGGGAGATTTGCGGCGTTACAATTACCCTCGGGCCGATACACGGTAACGATTACCAAGACCGGCTTTGCTACCACGGTGGTCGAGAAAGCGGACCTGACAGTAGGTCAGGCGCTAAATCTTCCGGTCTCAATGAAGGTCTCTTCTGTACAGGAGACGGTTACCGTCACCGCGACGCAAACCGTCGACACTGTAAAGACAGAATCGAGCACAACGCTAAACGAGACTACTGTAAACACGACACCGATTCTCGGTAGAAAATTTGAGGACCTGTTGACGCTGACGCCGGGAGTTAGTGTGGTACAGGGACCGGATGGCGATGAGATCACCTTTGCCGGGCAGCGAGGCGTGTTCAATAACGTGAGTCTTGATGGCGGCGATTACAACAACGGTTTCTTCGGTGAGCAATTGGGAGGTCAACGCGCCGCCATCGACATTCCGCTGGATGCCGTGAAAGAGTTTCAGGTAGTGGCGACCGGAGCCAGCGCCGAATTTGGCCGCACGGCGGGAGGCATCATCAACGTCATCCCCAAATCCGGTACGAATTCAGTTCACGGGAGCATCTTCCACTTCCAACGTCTGGAAGCTCTGTCGGCACACACCTCCGACGACAAGCCGCTCAAGGATTTTCGCCGCGAGCAGTTTGGCGGCACGGTTGGCGGACCGATTCGCAAGGACAAAAGTTTCTTCTTCTTTTCCTTCGAAGGCATTCGCGAGAACCTGACACGAGCCAACCTAAGCGATCCAATTGGTACGCCTTGCTCGGTCGCAACGCCAACCATTACAGCTAACGAGGCCCTAATTAATTCCAGTGCGGACTGTCAGCGGCTGGCGCTGATCAATTTCATCAGAACTACCCGAAGCCAGGAAGAAGGGCTGCCGGTAAAGCATCCCATCAAGAACTATGCGTTCCTGCTTAAGACCGACTTTAATCTTAACAAGTCGAACCAACTGGGAGTCTCCTATAACTTCGACTATTCAAAGAACACCAACCAGACCTTCGACGTTTCCACTTTTGGCAATTCAGCAAACGGGATCGAAGGTCCGTCGAAGATTAACAACTTGAACGTCAACCTCTTTTCGACGGTCTCACCCACAAAACTTAACGAAGCGCATTTCTCTTACACGCGGGAGTTCCGCCCGCGGGCGGCCACTCCTTCCAATGTGCCGGCTGATACCGCCATGGGCTTTGGAACAACTTTCCGGTTTGGTAATCCCTTCTTCCTGGGCCCAACGATTGATGAACTGATTTGGCGGACCCATGTTAAGGACAACTTTTCAATCATCCACGGCAGCCATACCGTTAAGTTCGGCGGCGAGTGGTTGCACACGCTGAACGATCAAGTCTTCCGTGGGTTCTTTGAGGGACGTTACATTTTTGACAGCGTCACCGGCTTCCTGCGCTACGCATCACCGGCGGCGGCAGGCGGCTTCGGACCAAGAACGCAGGAGTGCATTAGCGGAACCGGAGTCGTGACCTGGGTCACCTCCCCCACGCCTTGTCCGATGGGAGATTCCGTCGGTGGCCCTTTGCTCCTGTACTTGCAGAACGGAATATCCACCGGTATCTCCGGTGTACCTCCTCCCGGCAAGTCAACCATAACTAACCAGGACTACGCCCTCTTCGCTCAGGATAAGTGGCAGGTGAGGCCAAACCTTTCTTTGAGCTATGGCTTGCGATGGGAGGCACAAATCTTCCCGAAGCCCGTTATCCCGCCATCACAGACTGCCTATGCATCCTTGCTGAGTAATCCACTCTTTCCTTCCGATGGCACATTGCACAGTCCGAAGAAAGAATTTCAGCCGCGGGTGGGGTTTGCCTGGGATATTTCCAAGCAGGGCAAGTCGGTTCTGCGTGCCAGTTATGGCATCTACTACGGACGACAGAACATGTTGTCACAAGTGGGATCGATCACTGACAACGGGGCACAACAGTTCGGCATATTCTGTAACTCTAGTTTTGCGTTTACCTGCTTTGGCGCCGCAGCGCAACCGCCCACCTGGCCCAATATCCAACCCGTCACACCGGGAGGTGGGATTCCGTTTGGCGCCAGTGTGCGCGTCTTCAGTAAGGACTACGCCAATCCACGAATCTACACGACGAATGTCGGTTTCGAGCAGGAGCTTGCTCCTGATTTCTCGGTGTATTTCGACTTCACTCATTCGCAGGGCGTACACCTGACACGCTTTTTGAACTATGCGCGGACCGGGCTGTTTCCGACGCTCGGCGACATATTTGTTACCAGCGCCGTTGGTAAATCGCTCTACAACGGGTTTACTGCCGGAGTGAGGAAGCGCATGAGTAATCGATATCAACTCGAAGCGAATTATGTCTTCTCGAAGGACAAGGACGACGATTCAAATGAGCGCGATCCGTTTACCGATCGTTCGTTGAACATAAACAACCTTCAGCTTGATTACGGGGCGGCCGATCGGGACATCCGCCACAAGTTTAATTTCTACATGTATTCAGAGCTGCCCGGAGGCTTTGAATTCATGCCGCGTATTCAGGCGCGCTCCGCGCAGCCAGCAAATCCGCCCCCGCTAGCCCCGCCCCCGTGCCCCAATCGAAATACCCTACGAAAAGACAACGAGTACTTCTCGTTCGATTGGCGTTTGGGCCGGCCAATCAAGTTTGGCGAGCGATACTCGCTGATTCCGACAGTGGAAATGTTCAATACTTTCAACACGGATAACAGAATCAACGCGCTATCGACCTGTGGAAACCAAAATTCTCTAACCGCTCCGAGCCTGTTTGATTTTAACGGCTTCCTGCGACAGGGCGTCGGCGATCCGAGACAGGTGCAGTTAGCTTTGAAGTTTAGGTTCTGAGAGGAGCTCTTAGCAGTCTTTCAAGAAGTTCAGAGTCCAGGCTTTTAGCTTGCTTCGTTTCGCCGGAGACAAACTAAAGTTTGAACTCTGAACTTCTTGAGCTTTGCGTTGCCTGAATTATGCGGGAACTAGTGGCGCGAAGCGAGATGTTCACTGATCAACCGCGCGCTGTCGGCTGGTGATTGAGTGGTTGTATCCACCGATAAATCGTTTGGAAGTTTCGGGAACTGAAAAGCGCCTGCGTCCTTCAACGACCGATACTGCTCAACTGAAGCCAACTTGCCAAACTCCTTGCGCGACACATCCTCAAGGCGTCCTTCAAGATCAGCCTCGGCGCAAGTTAATTCCACGAAGACAACCTTCCCACCCGCTGCTTCAATTAGGTCGATCGTGTCTTGAATGAACCTTTCCCGAACTGTGCGTTCCGGATTAAAGGTAAAGATGAGCGAGACGTTATTCCGTGCGGCTTCAGCAAACGCTGCCAGCCAAATATGTTCCCGCAGAAGAATGAAGGGTTCACTGCCGAAAGGAAACAGTGAAGATACCAAGTCCACCGTCAGGTGATTGTGGAACAGACGAAAACCCGTTAGCGCGACGAGCTCGCGCGCGACTGTCAACTTTCCTACTGCTGGGGCGCCATGAAGAAAAACAAGCTTCATCTGATTCACACGCGTATCTCCAAAGCCACGTTCACCAATTGTCGAAATAATATAGGAAGCGGATCGAATGTAAAGGTCATCGCACGTCTGTCATCGCTTAACGAATATTTAACTTGCCGGTAACTGCAAGTTAGGACTCCGGATCCACACTCTGGTTCAGATACTTGTTACCGGCAGATCGCGTGAGCGGCACGAGGGCATTCGTGGATCGACTCTTCTGCGTGGTTGTGCGAATCAAAGGGGGCTCGCGCAGCGGCGAAAGAAACAGGAGAGGGGATCGCGCTCGGTAGTTAGTATTCCCGCCAATAAAAACACAACGGCTTTTCAGATCGCCCGTTGCTGTTTGCTGCTGAAACGACCGGGGCCCTGGTGGTACCGACCCCCACCAGGGCTTTTTTCTTTTGCGTTCATCTGGCTTTGTCCGAAAAGTCAGAAACACCACGAAAACCTTGTCCGCAGATTACGCCGATTACACAGATGTTTTGTTGTGAGACTGTAAACCGAACCTAAATACTCAGCCGTGCGAGCGCGGCAGACAGCCGAGTTGGTAATCGCCGCGGCTGAGGTGGCTGCAAACGTGCATTATGACCAACGGATCTATGAGGCAAGTCCAGGGCAACTATTGGAAGTAGTCTCGGAAGTCGAGGACGACGTGAAGAGCGTTCTTCTCGTCGGACATAACCCCGCAATGGAGGAACTCCTCAGCGCATTGACAGGTCAGGAGGAGCAAATGGGCACCGGCACGCTTGCGAAAATTGGTATCGAGACGAATGAGTGGAGCGGCGTGCTGGCAGAGGCTGGCAGCCTCGACTGGATCGTTTCTGCCAGTCCGCGATAGCGGACGACTGAAAATAGCCCAGCACCTTTAGTGCTGGGCATCAAAGATCTCATAATTCAGAGTCCGTGCAGCGGACGACTGAAAGAGATCGATCTCATCGCGATGGGCTCAACCGTCCGCTTCACGGACTGGGGCTGTTTCCGTTTCGATCCCCACCGATTAGTCTGTGGGCTACTCTTAGCCGTCCGCTTCGCGGACTAAGTCGAACAAAAATACTTCTGTGCAAAACCCGGCTTCAGCGCTCGCTTACAAACTCTCCTGCCGCGACCCGCTTCTGGGTGCGAAGTCTCAGCGCCAACATTGCGTAAAAGCATCGCAGACACATTCCATATGAGTCGTCGCTCGCATTTTCTCTAATTTTCACCCCGCACGAGATACAGGTCACCTTGAAACTGGGATCTCTCCGGGGAACTTCTTCGGCCATTTCTTCTGATCCTCCAATTGTTTTCGAGGAAACTATCGCTCCAACTTGTTACGAGCGGGTAGCCGCAGGATTAAATAAAATTTAAAAAATCGAACGAATTCGCGCACATGTTCAAGCGAGCTTCAGACGACGTTCAGACCGCACGGCCTGTGGAAAAATTTTCTATTCAGCCAGTTAACATTTTGGTAACATCGGCCCAATTGCGTCTTCCCCAACGGCGCAGAGCGCGAAGAATTCATCTGAACCGACGCCTACACAAGAGTTCGCCGGTCCAATTCTGGGAGGAAGCTCAGTGCTACCCAGACCACGCAGGACATCCTTCTCAATCACTCGGGCAATGTGGCTCGTGGGTATTGTCTTGCTCCTCCCACCTGTCGATCTACTAGCGGGCGAAAGTCGCGGCAACATTGTTTGTCGTGAAGAACTCTCGCCGGCACGTCGCGAACAGTTGGCAACAAAGCTGCGAAAAATTACCGGGCTTCCGGATCTGAGATTTGATGACAACGGAGTATTGCGATCTTCTGGCCATCGGAATGCTTTTGGATCAGAAAGCGCCAAAGATCTCCTCGTGAACGCAAACAGGGGCCGCAATGTGGTGGTTATCGAAGACGCGAGCAATAGTTCAGACGTAGCTTTCTGTCGGGTAATTCCCGGCAGGTGGAAAGAGAATGCCGCAGGCAAACCGCCGGTGTTCGTTGTCCAAATTGATTTTGCAGATTTCGATCAAGTAGTCGGGGACCAGCGAGCGCTCGAAGCTTTTAACGTTGGTTGGGGATTCCTCCACGAGCTGGATCATATTGTCAATGACAGTCCTGATGCCACGTCTCTCGGCGATAGCGGCGAATGTGAGGCCCATATTAATCAGATGCGCCGCGAGTGCGACCTGCCTGAACGAACCGACTACTTTTCCACTCTCTCACCACTTGCGACGAACACCAGTTTCATGACTCGACTGGTTCGGCTCGCCTTCGAAGAGCAAAAGCCCGCCACCAGGAAGAAGCGTTATTGGCTTATCTGGGACGCCCGCGTGGTTGGCGGTCTGGAACAGAATCAGATAGCCGCTTTGCGATAGTTTCCTTTAGAACTTCCCCTCCCAAATCAGGAGCAGCCTTCAGGTTTTGCAGGATTGCAGAGTCGAGGGTGTATCTCTGCGACGCTGTTGCCTTTGAACTTATTGAGAGCGGGTTGCGGCTCTTCCAACAGCCGGGTGAGATTTAAGGCGAGCCAGTCGGGCGTCATCGCTGAGGCGTTGGAGTGTGGAATGAACGATAAGAAGGACGCGTTTTAGATCCTCCAGCTCCCGCGGTGATCTATCCCTGGCGACCAGCAAGGCTGTTGCGATCTCGCTGCTAAGTTCGTGTGAAATGGCCATAGCGTTCCCGAAGAATCGACGGACTCAAGCGGTCGAAACGTTGTCTGAAATAAGTTGTCGCATCCTACTCTCACCTTGTTACCACAATGTTAACTCCATGTTAACTAGCGCGGTTTGTGTCCCGATCCTCACGAGCAGGTTGGCGTCCCCCGACGTTCCCCTAAAGCGCTCCCGCCGATTAACAAACATTTAAGGCGCTATTCACAGTGCCTTAACCTCATCCGCCTACAGTCTGGCTTCGCAAGCTAATAAGTATGTGAATTGGTTTCAGCCGAAAGATTGGCGCTTCTTCATTGCAAGACGTGAACAGTTTTCAAAAACAATGTACAGCAATACTTCTAAAAATTCTGAGGAGAAATACTATGCATAGTCGAGTCCACCAATTACCCAACCGCATCCTGTTGATCGTCGTCGCCCTTGCGACACTTCTTGTGTTGCCGCTAGCCGCAAACGCGCAGACCGATCAGGGAAGGATTGCCGGCACGGTCACGGACTCCGCCGGCGCCCTGGTGCCGGGCGCCACTATCGTTGTTAAGAACGAACGAACGGGTGAGGAGCGAACGGCGACTACAAACGACGTGGGCTACTTCATCATTTCTTCATTACGCCCATCGAGCTACTCGATAACTGCGAACGCTAAGGACCTTTCGGCAAAGACGTCTAACATTCAGGTGCTGGTGGGCCAGGAAGTAAATGTTGCTTTGACCGTTCAGCCAACCGGCCTTGAAGCACGGGTGGACATCGTTGGTGGAGGAGAGACGGCGCTTGAGTCAAGCTCGGCATCTATGGGCGCGAACGTAAATCCTCGAGAAGTTGAAGGCCTGCCACTCAATGGTCGTCAGCTCTCCCAACTCTACCTGCAAGCTCCTGGCTCGGTTAACAGTGGATCTGGCACGTACGGTGACATCCGCTTCAATGGACGTGCCGTGGAGCAAAATATTATTCGGTATGATGGCGTTGAGGGTACGGCTGTGATTGACGCTTCTCCGGGAAACTTAAATGGTGAAGTTCCATCGCCTTTTCGGCTGCAGTCCAGTCTAGAGAATGTGCAGGAATTTCGCGTTGAGTCAAGTAACTATCCAGCAGAATTTGGTACTGGTACAGGCGGGCAAATCAGCGTCGTAACAAAGTCCGGCGGCAATAACTATCACGGCTCTCTTTTTGAATATCTGCGCAACGACGCACTCGACGCTGCTAACTTCTTTGACAATATTATTGGTCAGAAGGGAACACTTCGCCTCAATCAATTTGGCGGCTCCATCGGAGGCCCGATTATCAAGCAGAAAGCGTTTTTCTTTGCCTCTTACGAAGGTTACAGACTGCGGGCCGGTCTGAACTCAACTGAAGCAGTGCCGGGATCGGCATCGCGAATTTGTGCTCCACCGGTCGGTACGGGAACTATTGTCTGCAGTGCAAATACGTTGTTGCTTCTTCCTGCTTTCCGGGATCCCAATGCCGTTACGGTTTCGACCGGCTCGGGCACAAATCTATTCGATGTGGCACAGCTACAGTCGAGCGCCAAAGTAAATGAGGACGCCTATGCTCTTCGTCTCGATTACCGGTTCACCACAAAGACCTCGATGTATTTTCGGTTCTTCCGTGACAATGGACAGAACGATCAACCTGAAGGCGTAACTGGACGACGCGCAGTTTTTACGGCAAATCCGCAGAATGGTGTCTTTGCTATTCAGACGCTCCTGTCTCCTACTCTTCTAAACGAATTCAAGGTCGGTTACAACGGAGTGTTCTCGCGAACGAACGGGCAGGCGCCCACGGTCAATGGCATAGACTTGTCGAAGCTGGTAATCAACATCTCTGGCAATACGGCAAATTTCGCAATTCCCGGACAAGGCACATCAGCGGGCACGGCGACGCCAGGCGGACTGTTACGCGCCAACAGCGCGACTAACGGGCGCGGTCAACCTTACACCGCATATTCGATTTCCTTTCTCGATAGCCTGAGCTGGAGTCGAGGCAATCACAATTACAAGTTCGGCTTTGAGTTCCGTCCTAGTCGCATCTATACGGACAGACTGGGCGGCACCACCTACGTCTTCAACAGCCTCCAGGCGCTACTTACAAACTCTCCGGCCTCAATTCAGTATTTGGGTGACGTAAGTGCTCCCTCGCCTTTCAATGGTGGCGCAGTCGGAACACGCCTGGCAAAGCAGGAGTTCTACATCGGCTACGCGCAAGACGAATGGAAGGTAAGGCCAAACCTGACCATCAACTACGGATTGCGTTATGATTACTACACGCCGCTCCGCGAAGCGCGAAATCTCGACATTCTGTTTGACGCGACCAACGGCGTATTGAAAGCGCCGAATCTGCCTTTCTTCAAAACATCCAAGACGAACTTCGGACCTCGAGTGGGACTTACGTGGTCGCCCAACCCCAAGGGTGATGGCTTCTTCGGCGGCGGCCGCACACTCTTCCGAGGCGGCTTCGGTATTTTCTACGGCCCAGGCCAGACTGAGGATCAAATCCAGCCGATTGAGAGCGATCGCATAAGCTCGACGCTGACCAGCGGTCCTTTGCTCACTTTCAATCCGGATCAGACGGCGGCCATAAATGCGATCATTGCCAACTTCACCAACAATCCGAACAATCGCGCCTTCCAGCCACGCGCGTACACGTCCGAGTACAAGGTGCCGGAGAAGATTTACAGCTATACGTTCTCCGTTCAGCAGGAATTGCCTTACAAAGTAGTTGCTACCGCCGCTTACGTAGGCAGTCAGGGACGCAATCTTTTCTTGCGTGGGCTGTCAAACACGTTGCGAGGTGGAACGGCAACGATCCTGGATGGCACCGCTATACCAACAAATGCGGGCGTCGTTAATCGTACTAACTTGGCTGGTCAGGTTATCGGGGTGACGACGGTTCGTCAGTTCTCGCTTATCTCTGGAACATCCGTGCAAAATCCTTTCGCGGAGATTGATACAAAGACCAGCGGTGGGACTGATAGTTACAACGCGCTGCAACTGACATTGGCGCGACGCCTTGGCAGCGGTTTGACTCTAAACTCGCAGTACAGTTTCTCGAAGAGCTTTGGCAATACTTCAGGCTCAAATGAAGCTCGAACTGCTGCCCAACCATTCGGCGGAACAGTTCGACCGAGCGGAGACTTCAATAACTACGAAGCTGATCGTGGCTATAACAATTTCGATGTGCGGCACACCTTCAATCTGAGCGCGGTCTATGATCTACCGATCGGCAAGGGCAGGAATTTCGACATGGGTGGTATTGGAAACGCTATCTTTGGCAATTGGGAAGTGGGAACAATTATGAACATGCGCAGCGGTGTTCCCATTGATGTGACTATCACGCGTCCCGACACAGTTGCCGTTTGCACTGCGGCAGCGGGTTGTCTAATCAACAACAGCGCTACGACTACAACGCTTGTTCCCAACGGATTTACCGTCCAACTGCCCAGCGTGAGCGGCGCACAACCTCTGCCTATCGGGTTCATCGCCACCGTGAATGGTCCGGGCGGCGGCTCCTCGCGCCAGACACGTCGGCCTGATTTGATTGCCGGTGTTAATCCCTATTTGAACAATGACCGTAACTTCATAAATCCCGCGGCGTTTGCAATACCTCTTGCTGGAACGTTCGGCAATTTGCCACGCAACGCGCTGAAGGGACCAAACTTTCAGCAGTTTGATTTGATTTTGAACAAGCGAATTCGTTTCTCGGAATCCACAAACCTGGAATTCCGTACTGAAGTCTTCAATGTCTTCAATCACGCAAACTTTGCAAATCCCGCGTCAACGCTGAACGTTGCGCTGCCAACTTTGACCTTCAATGCAACGGCAAATGCTTTCGTGCTTGGCTCGGGGCTACAGCCGGGGCAGGCCTTTACTCAGAGCGCTGCCGGCAGCACTTTCGGATTATTGCGCCAGACGGCGGAACGTACGGTAGGTCTGGGAACGAATCGCCAGATTCAATTTGCCCTGCGGTTGAACTTCTGACTTTTTGGAGTGCGGTGACCTGTCACCGCTTTGGCCTCCGGCGGCTTAACGCCGCAGGCTTTCACCGATTCAGGGTCGCGGCCGGCCAAAGCGCTGAAGCGGGGTCCCCGGCCGGGCAGCCCGGCTGGGGTGCTTGTCAGGTCAGCGCACTCCAAAGAGTCGGATGGTTTCTGACAGGATTGCTTCATGTCAACAACACAGATGTCGGTTGCAAGCTTAAGCCAACCGGTAACGGAAGACGTTTACGACGACGGCTACCTCCGCGTCGAACACCGGAACTATTACGTTGCCTGCGGCGGTCAATCGCTGAAGTTGCCACGCACTGAGTTTCTAATTCTTTCGCGTCTGGCGCGTTCACCGGAAAGGATTGTCACCGCTGAAGAGCTTTGGGAATACGCCTGGGGAAATGACAAGCCAGTGAACATGGAAAGTCTCCACGTCTACATTTACCGGCTGCGGAATAAGCTGGCGGCCAGCAAAGCTTGCATCGATACGATGGTAAACGTCGGCTACCGGTTGCTGCCGGAAGGTCCGTCCAGCTCATAGTCCGGCCCGGGTTGGCAGCGAGAGTTTACCCAGAATTCAGATGTAGTTCAGATGAATGTAACACCCCACGGATAAGTGTCAGCACCTCCGTGCACCCTTAGTGCCAGCACCTGCGTGCAGTAGAGTAGGGAGAAACGGATAAGCTGAGCGAGTTAACATGAACAAAAAACGCCATGGAACACCAAAGGCGCGAA